>JAYUAH010000655.1:0-3362 GCA_043741415.1 Betaproteobacteria bacterium | reverse complement strand
CAGGCCCGCTACCGCCATAATCATGCCCGGCGTACAAAAGCCGCATTGCAGCGCGTGGCATTCGGTGAACGCCTGTTGCACCGGATGCAGTTTGCCGGTTTTCGCCATACCTTCGATGGTGGTGATATCGGCGCCGCTCGCTTGCACCGCGAGCACGGTGCACGATTTCACCGCGATGCCGTTCATGTGCACGGTGCACGCACCACACTGGCTGGTGTCGCAACCGACGTGGGTGCCGGTGAGTTGTGCGCTATCACGGATCAGGTTGACGAGCAGGGTGCGGTCTTCGACATCGTACGAATGTTGCGTACCGTTGATTTTGAGTTCGACTTTAGCCATGATTATTTCCCGGAAAGTTTTTCTAATTTCGCAACCGCGCGTTTGGTCATTACTTTGGCGAGATTCGCGCGGTACTCGCGCGTGCCGTGCATATCTTCGTTGAGGTCGGTCGCGTCGACGGTAAGGCCCTCAACCGACGCGGCGGCAAGTTTTTTGCCGAGCGCGGCTTCCGCGTCTTTCCAGCGGAACACGCCGGGGCCGGCGCCGGTAATCGCAACTCTCACCGCTTTGCCGCTTTGCGAGACGAAGGAGCCCGCCATTGCATAACCCGACGCCGGATGCGGAAATTTTTCGTAGGCGGCTTTGGCGGGCACCGGGAACACGATCTTAACAATCATCTCGCCGTCATCCAGAGCGGTGGCGAACATGCCTTGAAAGAAATCATCGGCGGCAATTTCACGCTTGCTGGTGACCATAGTCGCGTTGAGGCTTAACGCCGCCGAAGGATAATCGGCGGCTGGATCGTTATTGGCGAGCGAGCCGCCAATGGTGCCGCGATTACGCACTTGCGGATCGCCGATTTGGCTGGCCAAGTAAGCGAGCGCAGGAATTGCTTTTTTCACCACCGCCGAGCGCGCGACTTCCGCATGCTTGGTGGCCGCGCCGATGGAGAGCTTGCCGTCCTTGGCTTCGATGCCCGACAACTCCGACAGGCCGCCGATGTCGATCAGGTGCGACGGCTGCGCGAGGCGCGCTTTCAGCGTGGGTATCAAGGTCATGCCGCCCGCGAGCAATTTCGCGTCGGCATGCGCCGCCAGCAGGTCGCCGGCTTGTTTCAATGATGTTGCTTTGACGTAACTGAAGATATGCATGATCAGTCCTTAGTTTGTAACTTTAGATTGCTGAATGGTTTTCCACACCTTTGAAGGCGTGAGCGGCATGTCGATGTGTTTCACCCCCAGCGCGTTCGACACCGCGTTGACCAGCGCCGGCAGCGATGCGGTGCAACCCGACTCGCCCATGCCTTTGATGCCCAGCGGGCCGACCTTCGACAGCGTGACGTATTCTTCCATTTGTATGGATTTGAGCTGCCCCGCGCGCGGCATGATGTAATCGCCGAAGCTGGCGGTAATCATCTGCCCGGAATCCTTGTCGTAGACGATGTGTTCGCCGAACACCTGGCCCATGCCCTGCACCACCGCGCCGTGCATCTGGCCTTCGACGATGGTGTGGCTCACCACATGGCCGCAGTCGTCTACCGACAGGTAGGAGGCGATGTCGGTGACGCCGGTTTCCGGATCGATTTCCACTTCGGTGATGTGGCAGCCGTTGGGGTAAGTTGAGGTGAATGTGCCTTCACCTTTGGCCGCCAGCGTTTTTTTCGCCGCCAGTTGCGCCAGCGTAATTTTTTTCTTACTCTGCGGTGAGGAGAACTCGCCCAAGCTGTAACTCACCTGCGACGGCTCCACACCCAAGTCTTCCGCCGCCAGCGATTTGCCGGCGTCGATCAACTTGTTGGCGGCAATGTGGCACACCGTGCCCGCACCCACCATCGTGCGCGAGCCGCCGGAGTGGTTGCCCACCATTTTCGGCGCGCGGTCTGCATCGCCCTGGCGCACCTTGATGCGCTCGGTGGCGATGCCCAGCGCGTTGGCGGTGACCATCGCAAACGACGTTTCGTGACCCTGCCCTTGCGAGTGCGACACGGTATGCAAGGTCACCAGGCCTTCGGCATCGACGCTCAAGTCGATTTCATCCCTGGGGTAGGTGCCGGCACCGGTGGGCTCGATCACCGCCGACATACCGATGCCGCGCAGCTTGCCCTTTTTGGCACTGGCAGCACGGCGTGCTTCGAAGCCCGCCCAGTCGGCGAGATTCAGCGCTTTGACCGACAGCCCCGGCAAATCGGCCATCTCGATGGTGGAGCCGGTAGCGGTTTTGTACGGGTATTCATTAGCCGGTACATAGTTGCGGCGGCGCAGATCCGCCGGGTCCATTTTGAGTTCGCGCGCCGCGGCATCCACCACGCGTTCAATCGCGTAGGCGATGTCGGGCCGGCCCGCGCCGCGATACGCCGCCACCCATCCGGTGTTGGTCAGCGCCACTCTGAAATGCCCATACAACGCGGGGATTTTGTAGACACCGTTCATGCACGTCGACGGATTGCGGATGTGGCCCGCCGGGCCGGTAGGCGAAAGGTACGCGCCCTGGTCGGTCAGCCAGTCGACGCGCAAGCCGGTGAACTGCAAGCTTTTATCCATCGCCAGCGTGACGGTAATGATATTAGCGCGGCCATGCGTGTCGGTAAGAAAGCTCTCGGTGCGCGTGGATACCCATTTGATCGGGCGGTTGAGCGCTTTAGCCGCGATCATCATCGATACATATTCCGGATACACCGTGCTGCGCTGGCCAAAGCCGCCGCCGACATCTTTGATTTCAACGCGGAACTTATCTTCCGACAAATTGGAATACACACCAAACTGCTTGCGTGTCATGTTCACACCCTGCGACGGCGTGTGCACGATGTAGCTGTCGTCAATGGCTTTGTATTCAATCAACGCCGCGCGCGGCTCCATCGGGCTGGCGGTGACGCGCGTGCAATCGACGGTGAGTTTGACCACATGCGCGGCGTTAGCAATCGCATCCATGGTCGCGGCTTCGTTGCCGGTCTCGGCCTCGTATGGATTATTGCCAGGCACGTCATCGTGCAACTGCGGCGCGCCGGGCGCGAGTGCAGCTTCCGGGTCAACCACCGTCGGCAGGTCTTCGTAGACGACTTCAATCAGTTCGCAGGCATCCTGCGCCGCCAGATGGGACTCCGCGATCACCATCGCCACCGGGTCGCCGACGAAACGCACTTTACCGATGGCGAGACACGGCCGCTCCGGCACGCGCGCTTTCATGCCGCCCTTGCCGGTGGCCGGCAGGAAGCTCGCCGGGCGCAGGTAGCCTGCCACCTTTGCGTCCGCACCGGTGTATACGCCGATCACGCCTTTGATCTGGCTCACCTTGTCGTATTTGATCGACACAATGCGCGCATGCGCACGATCCGAGCGCAGAAAACACGCGTGCAATTGATCGGG
>JAYUAH010000654.1:0-3362 GCA_043741415.1 Betaproteobacteria bacterium | reverse complement strand
CGTGTTGGTCCTCGGGTTGATGTTTTAACAGCCGCGCGCACATCATCGGCGTGGTGGTGAGCGACACCACCATCGACACCAAAATCGCCACCGACAAGGTTACCGCGAACTCGCGAAACAGGCGCCCCACAATGCCGCCCATCATCAGGATCGGGATGAACACCGCGATCAGCGAAATGCTCATCGACACCACGGTAAAGCCCACTTCCTTCACGCCCAGCAGCGCGGCGCGAAACGGCGCCACGCCTTTTTCGATGTGGCGCGTGACGTTTTCCAGCACCACAATGGCGTCGTCGACCACGAAGCCGGTGCCCACCGTCAGCGCCATCAGCGACAGGTTATTCAGGCTGTAGCCGCACAGGTACATCACGCTGAAAGTGCCGATCAGCGACACCGGCACCGCGATGCTGGGGATCAGTGTCGCGCGCCAGTTGCGCAGGAAAATAAACACCACCATGATCACCAGCCCCATCGAGATCAGCATGGTGCGCTCGATCTCGTAGAGCGAGGCACGGATGGTGGTGGTGCGCTCCATCACCACATTGAGTTCGATCGCGGCAGGTATCGAAGCCTGCAACTGCGGCAACACCGCGCGTACGCGGTCGGCAGTCTCGATGATGTTGGCGCCGGGCTGGCGATACATGATCACCAGCACCGCGGGCTTGCCGTTGGATATACCGGCGTTGCGCAAATCCTGCACCGCATCGACCACCTCGGCGATGTCCGACAGCCGCACCGGCGCGTTGTTGCGCCAGGCGACGATCAGCGGCGCGTAATCAGCCGCGGTCAGCGATTGGTCGTTGGCGTAAATCTGCCACTGCTTATCGCCTTCTTCGACCACGCCCTTGGGACGGTTGGCGTTGTTGGCATTGATGGTATTGCGCACTTCATCGAGGCCGATGCCGTACTTGTTGAGCGCCGCCGGATTTATTTCCACGCGCACCGCGGGCAGCGAACTGCCGCTCACCGTCACCGAGCCGATGCCTTTCACCTGCGCCAGTTTCTCGCCGAGGACGGTGCTGGCGATGTCGTACATCTGGCCGCGGTCGAAGGTTTCGGAGGTGAGCGCGATAATCATCACCGGTGCGTCCGCCGGATTGATTTTGCGATACGTCGGGTTGCGCGGCAGGCTGCTCGGCAACTCCGAGCGCGAGGCGTTGATCGCCGCCTGCACTTCGCGCGCCGCGCCGTCGATATCGCGCGACAAATCAAACTGCAGGGTGACGCGCGAACTGCCGAGCGAACTGGACGAAGTAATTTCCGTGACACCGGCGATTTTGCCGAGCGCGCGTTCCAGAGGTGTGGCCACCGTCGCCGCCATGGTTTCCGGACTCGCACCCGGCAAATTCGCCGACACCGAAATGGTCGGAAAATCCACCTGCGGCAACGGCGACACCGGCAACAGCTTGAACGCCAGCGCACCTGCCAGCACCAGCGCCAGCGTCAGCAGTGCGGTGGCGACCGGACGGCGAACAAAGGGTTCGGAGATATTCATCAGCCGGTCTCCGATACGGCGGCTTCGGCCGGGTCCGGATGTTTCGCACGGTAACGCTGCGCCAGCCGGTCGAACGCGAGGTAAATCACCGGCGTGGTAAATAGCGTCAGCACCTGGCTGACGATGAGCCCGCCCACCATGGTGATGCCCAGCGGATGGCGCAGTTCGGAACCCACGCCGGTGGACAGCATCAGCGGCAACGCACCCAGCAACGCGCACAGCGTCGTCATCATGATCGGGCGAAAGCGCAGCAGGCACGCCTGATGAATTGCCTCGCGCGCTGGCTTGCCTTCGTTGCGCTCGGCGTCGAGCGCGAAGTCGATCATCATGATCGCGTTTTTCTTCACGATGCCGATCAACAGAATAATGCCGATGACACCGATGATGCCCAGATCCATGCGCGCCAGAAACAACGCCAGCAGAGCGCCCACGCCCGCCGAGGGCAATGTTGAGAGGATGGTTACCGGGTGTATGTAGCTCTCATACAGCACGCCCAGCACAATGTACATGGTGACAATGGCCGCGAGTATCAACCACAGCGTGTTGGTGAGCGAGGCGCGAAATGCGAGTGCCGCGCCCTGAAAGCTGGTGCGTATGCTCACCGGCAGACCGATTTCTTTTTGTGCCGCTTCGATCGCTTTCACTGCGTCGCCGAGTGCAACACCGGGCGCGAGGTTAAACGACAAGGTCGTCGACGGAAAATTGCCGAGGTGGTTGATGGCGAGCGTGGCGGGCTTCTCCAGCAGCCGTGTCACCGTCGACAGCTTGACTTGCGTGCCGCCCGCGCCCGCGACGTAAATTTCCGACAGCGACTGCGGGCCGAGGCGGTACTCGGGCTTCACTTCCAGCACCACGCGATATTGGCTCGCCTGCGTGAAAATAGTCGAAATCAGCCGCTGGCCGAAGGCGTTGTAGAGTGCAGTGTTGATCGCCGCCGGTGTGACGCCCAAACGCGCCGCGGTATCGCGGTCGATTTCCAGGTACGCCTGCAGGCCCTGATTCTGCAAATCGCTGGTGACATCGGCGATCTCCGGTACCTGGCGCAGCCGCTCGATCAGGCGCGGTACCCACACGCTGAGTTCTTCCAGCCGCGCGGTGTCGAGCGAAAACTGAAACTGCGTGCGGCTGACGCGATCTTCAATCGATAAATCCTGCACCGGCTGCATGTAGAGCGTGATGCCTTCGAGCTTGGCGCTGCGCGCTTGCAGTCGGCGGATCACTTCCAGCGCGTGCGGGCGTTGCGCGTGCGGCTTCAAGTTGATCAGCATGCGGCCGCTGTTCAAAGTCGCGTTGGAACCATCGACGCCGATGAACGACGACAGGCTTTCCACCGCCGGATCTTCCAGGATGGTTTGCGCCAGGCGCTGTTGCCGCTCGGCCATCGCGGCAAACGACACAGTCTGCTCGGCATCCGAAATACCCTGTATGACGCCGGTATCTTGTATAGGAAAAAACCCTTTAGAAACAAATACATACATAATAACCGCCAATACCAGCGTGCCAATCGCCACCAGCAGTGTGGCGACTTGGCGGTCGAGCACCCAGTTCAACATGCGCCCGTAGCGCGCGATCACCGCATCGAACCACTGCCCGGTGACGCGATAGAACTTGCTCTGCTCGGCTTCGGGTGTGTGACGCAGCAAGCGCGCGCACATCATCGGCGTCAACGTCAACGACACCACCGCGGAAATCAAAATCGACACCGCCAGCGTGATGGCGAATTCACGAAACAAGCGCCCCACCACGTCGCCCATGAACAATAACGGAATCAGCACCGCGATCAGCGAAAACGTCAGCGAAATAATGGTGAAGCCGATTTGCTGCGAACCTTTCAACGCGGCTTCGAGCGGCGTGTCGCCTTCTTCAA
>JAYUAH010000653.1:0-3364 GCA_043741415.1 Betaproteobacteria bacterium | reverse complement strand
GCAAATGGTGAATGAGTTTCGCGACATGGCCACCGGCAAGCTCGATACCGCGACTGCACCGCATCACCTCGGACGCCTCACCGTGTTTGCCGGCGTGTGCGATTTGCCGACGCGCGTGAAGTGCGCGATATTGCCTTGGCATACGCTGCATGCTGCGCTGGCTGCGCAATCCAGCACCTCCACCGAAGCCGCTGCGGACCCCATGCACGCGCCGATCATAGGTTTATAAAAAATTCAATAAAAACAAATACTTACGAATATTTATCGCCATGCCAAAAATTGCTGAAATCGAGCCCACACCGAATCCCAACGCGATGAAGTTCATCCTCAAGGATCCGCTGACCTGGGGCATCACGCGTTCGTACGACAGCGCCGAAAAAGCGCAGGACGACAAACTCGCTGCGGCGTTGTTTGACATTGAGCATGTGACCAATGTGTTCTACGTCGATCACTGGATCACCGTTACGCAAAACGGGCAGGCGGATTGGAACGAATTGAAGCGCGAGCTGGCCGTGCCGATACGCGAAGCGCCGGCGGCCGATGCGCAATCCGAAGCGATGGTGCAGGGCGCCGAGGCGAATTTCGACCCGTCGAAAATGAGCGCGGACGATCTCGCGCGTCTCGACAAAATCAACGAAATACTCGACGAACAGATACGGCCGTATTTGCAGAACGACGGCGGCGATCTTTATGTGGTGGGCCTCGAAGGCAACAAGTTGAGTGTTCATTATCAGGGCGCCTGCGGCAGTTGCCCGAGTTCGCTGTCGGGCACTCTGACGGGCATTGAAAACCTGGTGCGGCAGATCGAGCCGGATATCGAGGTGGTGGCGGTTTAGGTCTGCGTCAGAGTGAGAGCGTGACGTGGACACCCTGACCCACGCGCTTTCCGGCGCGCTGCTTGCGCGAGCGACCGCGCCGACAGACGCCGCCAACGCTCTGCCGCTGCGCCGTAGACTGGCGATCGGTGCGTTGGCCGCGGCGTTTCCCGATAGCGATGTGGTGGTGTCGTGGCTATCGCCGCTGGCTTATCTTTACCAGCACCGCGGCGTCACCCATTCCGTGGTGATGTTGTTGGTGTGGGCGCTGCTGCTCGCATGGTTGTGCGCGCGCGCGTGGCCTAAGCACGAAAATGAGGGAGCGGGCTGGCGCGCCTACTTCGGCGTCATTTCGCTCGGCATCGCGGCGCACATCGCGGGCGACTGGATTACCTCGTTCGGCACCATGGTGCTTGCGCCGATTTCGAATTGGCGTGCGGCGCTATCCACAACCTTCATTATCGATTTGTGGTTCAGCGGCATCATCATCGCGGGCTTGCTCGCTGCGTGGCTATGGCGCAAATCACGCCATGCGCGCTGGCCCGCGGTCGGTGGCATGCTGGTGCTGTGCGGCTACGTGGTGTTTCAATACACGCAGCAGCAACGCGCGGTGAGTTTCGGCGAGCAGTACGCCGCGGCGTCGGGGTTGAAAAATGCCCGTGTGAGCGCGCTGCCACGGCCGGTGTCGCCGTTTAACTGGATGGTGGTGGTCGAAGAAGGCGAGCGCATACGCTACAGTCTCATCAGCCTGTCGCGGCGTGAGCCGCCGCGCGCGCTCACGGCAGACGCCGGCTTTATCGAGCGCCTGGCCGCGCCCTATATGCCGCTGCCGAACGCAGTATGGATCAGCGCCGAGCGCTTCGGCTCAACTGAACAGGCAGCGGTGGCCAAAGAAGTGATGGCGCATCCCCAGTTCGCTTTCTTCAGGTGGTTTGCGCAGTACCCGGTGCTATATCGCATGGATCAGGGCAATCCATCCACCTGCGTGTGGTTTCAGGATTTGCGTTTTCTCACGCCGGGGCGCGCGACGTGGCCGTTTCGCTACGGCATGTGCCGTGAGCAAGGTGGGGAGTGGCGTCCGTACGAGCTATTGAGCGAAAATACGTCCGACAGGACACTTGTCTATTGACAGAGCACCCGTCCTACGGTTGCTTGCCGCCTGCTAAAACGGCAACTCCAGACCCGGCTTCACCGCCAGCAGCACACGCCGAAAATCATCCTGTATGCGTTTTAACGCGGCATCGGTTTCGGCTTCGAAACGCAGCACGATCACCGGCGTGGTGTTGGAGGGCCGTGCGAGGCCGAAGCCATCGGCATATTCGACACGCATGCCGTCGATGGTGATGATGTCCTGCGCCCCCTGAAACTTGGCATCGCGTTTGAGCGCATCCATCAGCGTGTAGTTCTCGCCTTCCGCCGTGTGCACGTGCAGCTCCGGTGTGCTGACGGCATCCGGCAGGTTTTCCAGTGCCGCGGTGAGGTCAGGCACCTTGGCGAGAATTTCCAGCAGACGTGCGCCGGCGTAGAGCGCGTCGTCAAAACCGTACCAGCGCTCTTTGAAGAACATGTGGCCGCTCATTTCGCCGGCGAGCGGCGCGCCGGTTTCCTTCAACTTGCTCTTGACGAAGGAGTGGCCGGTTTTCCACAGCAGCGGTCTGCCGCCGCGATCGCGTATCCACTTGAACAGATTGCGGGTGGATTTCACATCGAAAATAATTTCAGCGCCGGGGTTGCGCTTCAACACATCGTCGGCGAACAACATGAGTTGCCGGTCGGGATAAATGATTTTGCCGTTTTTGGTCACCACGCCGAGGCGGTCGCCGTCGCCGTCGAAGGCCAGGCCCAATTCAGCTTTGCCTGCTTTTAACGCGACGATCAAATCTTGCAGATTTTTCGGCTGCGATGGATCGGGATGATGATTCGGAAAGTTACTGTCGACATCGCAAAACAGTTCGTGCACCTCGCAGCCGAGACGACGATACAACTCGGGTGCAAACGCGCCGGCGACACCATTGCCGCAATCCACTGCGATTTTGATTGGGCGTGCGAGTTTCACGTCGCCGATAATGCGGCTTAGGTACGCTTCACGAATGTCGTGCGTGCAATAGCCGCCCGCGCCGTGCGTCAGGTTGCCGCTTTCGATGCGTTGACGCAAATGCTGTATGGCCTCACCCGCCAGCGTGTCGCCCGCGAGCATCATTTTGAGCCCGTTGTATTCGGGCGGATTGTGCGAGCCGGTGACCATCACGCCCGAATGCGTGTTCAGTTCATAGGTGCTGAAATAAACCATCGGTGTTGCCACCATGCCCACGTCCACCACATCAATGCCGCTCGCACGAAGGCCGCGCGCGAGTGCGTTCGACAGTTCAGGACCGGAGGCGCGGCCATCGCGGCCAATAGCGACTTCTTTTTGTTGGCGTGCGATGGCTTCGGAGCCGATGGCGTGGCCGACGTTTTCAACGGCTTCGGGTGTGAGCGCGCGTTGCACGATGCCGCGAATGTCATAGGCTTTGAAAATTTCGGGCGGAGCGAATTTGGATGTCATATTA
>JAYUAH010000652.1:0-3375 GCA_043741415.1 Betaproteobacteria bacterium | reverse complement strand
CGATGGGCGGATACGGGCTCTATGTGTGGGGTTCGTACGCGGTGACTATGCTGGTGATCGCGGTGGAGCTGGCGTCGTTAGCGGCGCGCCGCCGTGCGGCAGGCAAGCCATCATGAAACCGCGTCATCGTCGCATTGCGTTGATCGTCGCCGGTGTCGCCGGCTTGTCGATTGCCGCGTGGCTGGTGCTGTCGGCGTTTCAGCAGAATTTGGTGTTTTTCTTCACGCCCACGCAAGTGGTGGCGAATGAAGCGCCGCAGGGCCGCGCGTTTAGAGTCGGCGGCATGGTTGAAGTGGGCAGCGTCAAACGCCAGCCGGATGGTGTGACGGTGCATTTTGTAGTGACGGATACCGCGAAAAGTATGCTCGTGGCCTACAAAGGCGTGCTGCCCGATTTGTTTCGCGAAGGCAAAGGCGTGGTGACGCAGGGGCGCCTTGAGAACGGCGTGTTCGTCGCCAGCGAAGTGCTCGCCAAACACGATGAAAACTATATGCCGCCTGAAGCGGCGGATGCCATGAAAAAAGCACAAGCCACCAACGCGAAAGCGGTGAACACCGTAGTCAATTCTCAATCGGGCAAACCATGATTCCTGAACTCGGACAATTCGCGTTAGTGCTCGCGCTGATCCTCGCGCTGGCGCAGGGTACGCTGCCGCTGATGGGCGCAGCGCGCGGCGTGACGTCGTGGATGAATCTCGCGCGGCCCGCGGCGCAGGGTCAGTTTGTGTTTATCGCGATTGCGTTCGGGTGTTTGACCTATTCGTTTGTGAATAATGATTTTTCGGTGCTGTATGTGGCGTCGAATTCCAACACCGGCTTGCCGCTGCAATACCGCATCGCCGGTGTGTGGGGCGGTCACGAAGGCTCGCTCCTGCTGTGGGTGCTGATGCTGTCGCTGTGGACCATGGCGGTGACGGTGTTCAGCAGCCATCTGCCGAACGAAATTATTTCGCGCGTGCTGGGCGTGATGGGCCTGATCAGCGTGGGTTTCCTGAGCTTCATGTTGTTTACCTCCAATCCGTTTGACCGCCTGCTGCCGGCGGCGATGGACGGGCGCGATCTGAATCCGCTGTTGCAAGACCCCGGCATGGTGATTCATCCGCCGATGCTGTACATGGGCTATGTCGGGTTTTCTGTCGCGTTTGCGTTTGCCATTGCCGCGCTGTTGTCAGGCCGGCTCGACGCAACATGGGCACGCTGGTCGCGGCCCTGGACCACGGCCGCGTGGCTGTTCCTGACACTCGGCATCGCGCTCGGCAGTTGGTGGGCTTACTACGAATTAGGCTGGGGCGGCTGGTGGTTCTGGGACCCGGTGGAAAACGCCTCCTTCATGCCGTGGTTGATGGGCACCGCGCTGATTCATTCGCTGGCGGTGACCGAGAAGCGCGGCGCCTTCAAAAGTTGGACGGTGCTGCTGGCGATATTTGCGTTCGGCTTGTCGCTGCTCGGTACTTTTCTCGTGCGCTCCGGCGTGGTGACGTCGGTGCATGCGTTTGCCACTGATCCGAAGCGCGGCGTCTTTATTCTCGCGTTTCTCGCGATTGTGATCGGCGGTTCGCTCGCGCTGTTCGCGTGGCGTGCGCACAAGGTGGGGCTGGGCGGGCGCTTTGAAGTGGTGTCGCGCGAATCGTTTTTGCTGGTCAACAATGTGCTGCTGGTGGTGGCGGCGGGTGCGGTGCTGCTGGGCACGCTGTATCCCTTGTTCATGGACGCACTGGGCCGGCCCAAGCCTTCGGTCGGCACGCCTTACTTTGAAATCGTATTCGTGCTGCTGATGGCGCCCGCGCTGTTCCTGATGGGCGTGGGGCCGCTGGCGCGCTGGAAGCAGGCCAGCCTGCCTGAAATCGCGGTGCGCCTGCGATGGGCGTTCGTGGTGTCGGTCATTACGGCACTGCTGTTGCCGTTGACCATGGGCCAGTGGATACCGCTGGCGAGCTTCGGACTGTTGCTGGCGCTGTGGATAACCGCGAGCAGTGTCACCAATTTATTCTCGCGTTTGAAGCAAGCGCCCGGCACTATCGGCGCGAAACTGCGCGCGCAATCGCGCAGCTACTACGGTATGTTGCTCGCGCACATGGGCGTGGCGGTGTTTGTGGTGGGCGTGACCATGGTCAAGAGCTATGAAGCCGAACGCGATGTGACGCTGACGCTCGGTCAAAGTGTCGAACTGGGCGGCTATCAATTTCGCCTTGATGTCCTGGACGATGTGCGCGGGCCGAACTACATCGCGCGGCGCGGCACCTTCAGCGTCACGCGCGGCGGCGTTGCGGTGAGTACCATGTATCCCGAAAAGCGCATTTACAACGTGCAAAAAAATCCCATGACCGAAGCGGCGATCAACACCGGCTTCACCCGCGATTTGTATGTCTCGCTGGGCGAGCAGGTCAATGACAGCACGTGGCTGGTGCGGGTGCAGGTCAAACCGTTTGTGGATTGGATCTGGGGTGGCTGTGTGTTGATGGCGCTGGGTGGATTGCTGGCGGTGCTGGATAAGCGCTATCGTGTGGCGGCGCGTGTGCGCGCCGAAACAGTCGCGGCCGCCGGTGCCGCGGCAGCGAGTTAATCCCTATGAATCGCTGGTTGTGGCCGCTGGCTATTTTTCTGGTGCTGGTGGTGTTTCTGGGCGTGGGCCTCACGCTCAATCCGCGCGAAGTGTCGTCGCCGCTGATCAACAAAGCCGCGCCGCCGTTTGAACTGCCGCAGTTGCATGCGGTGGATAAAACGTTTTCGCAAAAAGATATGCAGGGCAAAGTGTGGCTGCTCAATGTATGGGCGTCGTGGTGCGCATCGTGCCGCGATGAACATCCGGTATTGGTTGATCTGGCCAAAAGCGGTGCGGTGCCGATCTATGGTTTGAATTACAAAGACCAGCGCGCCGATGGCATTGCGTGGCTGCAACGTTTTGGTAATCCCTATGTGCTATCGGCGTTCGATGTGAAGGGACGCATCGGCATCGACTACGGTGTGTATGGCGTGCCCGAAACTTATGTCATCGACAAGCAGGGTGTGATTCGCTACAAACAAATCGGCCCGGTCACGCCCGCGGTGTTGAAAGAAAAAATATTGCCATTGGTAGCCAAATTGAATGCCAATACATAAGTATTTGATTTTATTTATTTTTTTATATGCCATAGGTATGGCGTCGGTGCACGCTGACGATGCCGCGCTCGAACAGCGGGTGCAAAACCTCGCCAAAGAATTGCGTTGTTTGGTGTGCCAGAATCAATCGCTCGCCGATTCGCATGCCGATCTCGCGATTGATTTAAAAAATCAGGTGCGCGAGAAATTCAAGCAAGGGGCGAGCGAAGCCGATGTGATCCAGTTCATGAGCGACCGCTACGGCGACTTTGTGTTGTATCGGCCGCCACTGAAGTGG
>JAYUAH010000651.1:0-3375 GCA_043741415.1 Betaproteobacteria bacterium | reverse complement strand
CGCCGCCGGAAGTGGTGACAATGGCCACGCGATTCCCGCGCGGGCGCTTGCGCGCACGAAACACCCGTGCCGCGTCGATCAAGTCATAAATCTCGCGGATCTCGACAAAGCCGCCCTCGCGAAACGCATCACGATAATAATCGTAATCTTCGGTGAGATTGGCCGTGTGCGACACTGCCGCGCGTTGTCCCATGCGCGTGTTGCCCACTTTCCAGATCGCAATCGGCTTGCCAAGCTCCAACGCACGACGGCCCAGCGCACGCAGCCGGCGGCCATCGCTGATGCCTTCCATATACACCGCGATCAACTGCGTTTGCTCGTCTTCGAGAAAATACTCAATGAAATCCAGCGTCGTGAGACTGCTCTCGTTGCCGGTGGAAACCATATGATCGAAGCCGATGCCCGCTTCTTCGCAAAACGTCATGATCGAATACGCAAAGCCGCCGCTCTGCGAAATCATCGCCACCGGCCCGCCGCGCCAATCCAGTTTGCGAAACGCCGCACCGAAGCCCGCGAACACGCGGCTGCGCAAATTCATCATGCCGATACAGTTGGGCCCCACCGCGCGCACGCCGGAAGTTTTGAGCGCCGCCTGTAATTTCGCTTCCAGCGGTGCACCGCGCGCACCGATTTCACGAAAGCCTGCACTCAGAATCACCGCGTGCGTAATGCCGTTGCGGCCGCAGGCTTCAATCGCGTTGGGCACCTCCGTCGCAGGCACCGCAATCACCGCCAGATCGCAACGCTCCGGCAACGCATCGGCACTGGCATAACACGGCCGGCCTTCGATCTCGGTGTAACGCGGATTCACCGCGTAGACCTTGCCGGCATATCCCAAATGGGTAAGCGAATACAGCGGCGCGCCACCCGGACGGCGCGTATCAAGCGTGGCGCCGATGATCGCCACCGCCTGCGGATTGAACAAAGCTTCTAGTTCCATAAGTATTTTATTTTAAACAATAATTTATATAAGAACGAAACGCGCCGTAGTCAAAATACCTTACCCAAACAACATACTTGCTTCACAACGGCCGGCCAACGCGTGACATTCAGCCACGCGCGCATTTTTACTCCGCCCTGATCCCCGCTTGCTTGACTACGCGCACCCACTTCGCACGCTCCGCGCGCAAGGTGTCCGCAAATGCTTCCGGCGTGCTGTTGACCACCGTGCCGCCGTCGCCGGTCAACCGCTGCGCAACATCGGGCGCGGCGACGATACGCACAATCTCCGCGTGTAGCTTGTGCACAATGGGCAGCGGCGTGCCGGCCGTAGCGAGCACGCCGTACCACGGGCTTACATCGTAGCCCGGCACGGTTTCCGCTATTGCCGGTATCTGCGGCAGCGTGGGCGCGCGTTTGGGCGTGGTGACCGCCAGTCCGCGCAGCCGTCCCGCTTTGACGAACGGCATCACCGACACCGTGCTGGTAAAGGTCATTGCGACCTGCCCCGCCACCAAATCGGTGACGGCCGGCCCCGCGCCTTTGTATGGCACGTGCACCATATCGATTTTGGCCAGTATCTTGAGCAATTCACCCGACATATTGGCGACACCGCCGGTGCCTGCCGAAGCATAAGTGAGCGCCGCACGTTGCGATTTCGCCAGCGCGATCAACTGCCCCACGCTCGTCACATTGGTGGAAGGATGCACCACCAGCAACAGCGGCGCTGCCACTGACAGCGTCACCGGCTGAAACTGTTTTTCCACGTCGTACGGCAGCTTCGCGTAGATCGCCGGATTCACCGTCAACACACTGGTATTACCCAATAGCAGCGTGTAGCCGTCGCCGGGCGCTTTCGCGACGAACTCGGCACCGATAACGCCGTTGCCGCCGCTGCGGTTCTCCACGATCACTGGTTGGCCCCAGCGCTCGCCCAACTTTTGTCCGAGGATGCGCGCGAGCACATCCGTGGGTCCGCCCGGCGCATACGGCACAACGAGGCGTATGGGTTTGGCGGGATAAGCGTCTGCCACGGATTTTTCTTGTGCGCGTGCGGCGCACGAAGCGCACAACGCCGGCAGCAAAACATAAATCGTGAATTTTTTCATTCCATCACAAGCCCAGCGCCTGCGCCATCTCGCGTAGCTTGGCTTTTTGCACTTTTGGGGCGTTAGCACCCGCAGTCATCGGAAATTCATCGAGCCGGATAATACGCGCAGGGATTTTATAGCGCGCCACGCGCTCGGCGCAAAAATGCATCAGGGATAGTTCGTCAAAATCTCCGGCGCATCGCACATAGGCCACAGCCCGCTGTCCGCTCGCGGTTTGCACGCCGACGACTTGACACTGTTCGATGCCCGGAAAATTCATGATCATGGCCTCTATTTCCACCGGGCTGGTCATAAAACCCGAGAGTTTCAATACATCGCCGATGCGCGCCTCGTGCACAAAACTGCCGTCGGCACGCGTGTAACCGCAATCGCCGGTACGCACGAAACGGTCTTCGGTAATCCCCTGTGCTGTCGCTTGCGCATCGCCAAAATAAGCGTGCATTTGACTCGGCGCGCGCACTTGCAATTCGCCTTTCTCACCGTGCGACAAAACTTTTCCGCTGTCGATGTCCACCGCACGCACCTCGGCTTGCGGCGATAACGGAAATCCCCCCGCTTCAAAAATGCGGTCAGGTGCCAGGTCCGGACGCTGTCGCGAAAAACGCGCCTGTAATTCACTCGAACCGTAAATGGATTGTACGGGAATGCCGCGCGCCGCCGCACGCTCATATAAGCCCGCCATGCCCGAACCGCAATTCACCCTCTGCAAACTGGCAACGTCATCGTTATCCGTCAGCGCGTCCAGCCAACGCCGGATGATTTCGTGATTGGCGTGGATGTGCGTCACGCGATGCTCGCGTATCAGCGCCAGACTTTCGCGCGTGTCGAAAGTGGGCATCAATACACAGGGGCGTCGCGCTGCAATCGCCGCCAACGGCATGCCAAAGCCCGACACGCCGCACAACGGCGTCACCACCTTGATTACCACATCTGCTGCGTCGTAGCCCAGCACCCGCGCAGTGTTGAGCGCATGATCGTGGATCGACTGTTGCGTGTGCAGCACCAGTTTCGGCCGGCTGGTAGTGCCCGAGGTGGTGTACATCACGCAGCCATCCTGCGCACGGCCTGCCGCCACGGCGTCACCGGTAGCGCGCAACACCGTTGCGCTGCTGGTGACCGGTAGTCCGCAAAGCACACGCGGCGCTGCAGCGCCGTCGCCGTCGCCGTAAACAACGATATGCTTGAGGTCGGATAAGCACGCGCGTTCCACGCCGTCAAGTATGCCGGTGAAATCGATGCCGCGAAATCCGGGGCTATACACCAGCAACTTCGCGCGGGCGCACCCGAGGATGTCGCCCAATTCCAGCGACTTGAAGCGCGTGTT
>JAYUAH010000650.1:0-3378 GCA_043741415.1 Betaproteobacteria bacterium | reverse complement strand
CGATTTTCCGCCACGATAGTCCGATCACGCCCGAAGGCAACACCATTATCGAAGCCGGCGACGAGGTGTTTCTGATCGCCGCCACCGAAAACCTGCGCGGCGTGCTGCGCGAATTGCGGCGCATGGACAAACCCGTCAAACGCGTGATGCTGGGCGGCGGCGGCAATATCGGGCGGCGGCTCGCCAAGGCCATCGAAGGCAAGTGCGAAGTCAAGATCATCGAATACAGCAAGGCCGGCGCCGAGCGGCTCGCGGCGGAGCTGGACAAGACGCTGGTGTTACAGGGCGATGTCACCGACGAGGAGTTGCTGGAATCCGAAAACATCGGCGAGATGGACGTTTATTGCGCGCTGACCAATGACGACGAAGACAACATTATGTCGGCGCTGCTGGCCAAGCGCATGGGCGTGCGCAAGGTGATCGCGCTGATTGCACGCAGCGCCTACGTGAACCTGCTGCAGGAAGGCCGCATCGACATTGCGATCTCACCGGTGCAGGCCACCATCGGCACGCTACTCGCGCGCGTACGCCGCGGCGACGTGGCTGCCGTGCATTCGCTGCGGCGCGGTGCCGCCGAAGCGCTGGAACTGGTGGCGCACGGCGATGCGAAATCGTCGCAGGTGGTGGGGCGGCGCATCGAGGAAATCGATCTGCCCAAAGGCGCCACCATCGGCGCCATCGTGCGCCGACGCGAAGCCGCGAACGGCACGCACGAGGATCAGGTGATCATCGCCCATCACGACACCGTGATCGCGGCGGAAGATCACGTCATCATCTTCGTGGTCAACAAACGCATGGTGCCGCGGGTGGAGAAGCTGTTCCAGGTGGAAGCCCGCTTCTTCTAAGCTATGAGAGCCTTACTCGCGGTGGTGCGTCCGCTCGGCGTGATCGGCATGGTCATGAGCCTGTCGCATCTGGTACCGATCACCGTGTCGCTGATCTATAACGACGGCGCCCTGCGTGCGTTTTGTATTTCAATGCTGTTCAATTTTGTGGTGGCGATGGTTGCGTTTCTGGCAACGCGGCAACTTAAACTCGAATTGAAACCGCGCGATGGCATGCTGCTGGTGGTACTCGCTTGGGCCGGTGGTGCGGCGTTCGCCACGCTGCCGCTGCTATTGCTGATTCCGGGGCTCTCGCTCACCGATGCCTATTTCGAAACCATGTCCGGCCTCACCACCACCGGCGCGACGGTGCTGTCGAATCTGGATACGCTGGCGCCTTCACTCAACCTGTGGCGCGGGCTGCTGGTGTGGCTGGGTGGCATGGGCTTGATTGTGCTCGCGGTGGCGGTGTTGCCGTTGCTCGGCATCGGCGGACGCCAGATGTTCAAGGCCGAAACGCCGGGGCCGATGAAAGACGCGAAGCTCACGCCGCGCATCACCGAGACCGCCAAAGGCTTGTGGGAAGTCTATGCGTTGATTTCGCTGCTGTGCTTTTTCGCGTTTCACTTTGCCGGCATGACGTGGTTCGATGCGCTGATGCACATGTGCTCGACCATGGGCTTGGGCGGTTTTTCCAGTCACGATGCGAATTACGGCTACTGGAATTCCCCGCTGATCGAGGGCGTCACCATCGTCTTCATGCTGATCGCGGGCATCAACT
Organism: Betaproteobacteria bacterium; assembly: GCA_043741415.1. Lineage (GTDB taxonomy): Bacteria > Pseudomonadota > Gammaproteobacteria > Burkholderiales > SG8-41 > UBA5216. The sequence continues at coordinate 1,773 of JAYUAH010000650.1, read as the reverse complement.
TCGGCAGTCATTTTGTGGCCTTGCGCCAGCGTTCGTTGATGCCCTATCGTCGCGATCCGGAAGCCGGCTTTTTCATCCTCATCACCGTGGCAAGCTGCGTGGCACTGGCGGCTTATCTCCACGCTATGGGCACCTATGGCGATTTCTGGGAAGCGCTGCGCTATACCTCGTTTAACGTGGTGTCGATCGCCACCACCACCGGGTTTTCCAACACCGACTACAACCTGTGGCCGATGTTCGCCCCGCTGTGTATGCTGTTGCTGTGCTGCTTTGTGTCGTGCTCGGGCTCCACCGGCGGCGGCATCAAAATGATCCGCGCGCGACTGCTCTACATACAGGTCAATCGCGAGTACATGAAGCTGCTCCACCCGCGCGCCGTGTCGCCGGCCAAGCTTGCAGGGCAAGTGATTGAGAATAAAATACTTTTTTCGGTGCTGGCGTTTATGTTCGTGTACTTGTCGAGTATTGTTATGATGACGCTGATTATGGTGGCCAGCGGTCTGGATGTGATCAGCGCATTCTCCGCCACCGTCGCCTGCATCAACAACACCGGCCCCGGCCTGAACCAGGTCGGCCCTGCCACCACCTACGCCGTGCTCACAGATTTCCAGACGTGGGTGTGTACCTTTGCCATGCTGCTGGGCCGGCTGGAATTGTTCACACTGCTCATCATCTTTACGCCGGCCTTCTGGCGCCGCTGAATCCCGTGCAATCCGTCAATCTCACGCAGCATTTTCTCATTGCCATGCCGGCGATGAGCGATCCGCATTTTGCGAAAACGCTGACCTTCATTTGCGAACACACCGATCAGGGTGCGCTGGGCGTGGTGGTCAACCGCCCGCTCGACATGAATCTGTACTCGTTGCTGGAACAGATTGAAATCACGCAACCGGTTGAAGCCTGCAAAGCGGTACCGGTGCATTACGGCGGACCAGTGCAAATCGACCGCGGCTTTGTGCTGCACGCGCCAGCGGGGCAGTGGCAATCGACCTTGAAAATCAATGATGCCATCGGCCTCACCACGTCCAAGGATATCCTGCAGGCGGCGGCCCGTGGCGAGGGATTGCAGCAAATGCTGGTCACGCTCGGCTACGCGGGTTGGGCGCCGGGTCAACTCGAACATGAACTCGCGCAAAACGCCTGGCTCACGGTGAACGCCGACCCGCGCATCCTGTTTGAAACACCTGCAGAGCAGCGTTATGAAGCGAGCCTGAAGCTGCTGGGGATCGATTTGGCCATGCTGTCGGATGACGCCGGGCATGCCTGAAGCGGGGACTATCCTCGGCTTCGATTTTGGTGAAAAGCGCATCGGCGTCGCCGTCGCCGACCTCACGCTCAGTATCGCGCACGCGCTGGATGCCATCCACGCCGAGGACAACGCGACGCGCTTCGCTGCCATCGCCGCGCTGATCATCGAATGGAAACCCGTGCAACTGGTCGTCGGCGAGCCCAGGCACGCCGACAGCAGTGAACATGAGACCGGGCGTCTGGCGCGGCGTTTTGCCCAGCGCATGGCAGGCCGTTTCGGCGTGCCGGTGGCGCTTGTGGACGAGACCTTGAGCTCCCACGCCGCTGAGCAGCGGCTGCGCGATGAAGGGGTGCGCGGCGACAAACTCAAGGCAGCGCTGGATTCGGCCGCTGCCTGCGAAATACTCGCGACCTGGCTTGAGCAGCGGACAAAAAAAATTTCCACCGCCCCTTAATCACAGCGGCACCTTGTGTTACCCTTCCGTCCCAATAAACGCCCATGAACAAACCGGGTCATTCACCGCC
>JAYUAH010000649.1:0-7908 GCA_043741415.1 Betaproteobacteria bacterium | reverse complement strand
CCCCCGCCGACTTTATTCCGCTGGCGGAAGACACCGGGCTCATCGTGCCTATCGGCGAGTGGATCCTGCGCGCCGCCTGCGCCCAGTGCAAGCAGTGGGAACGCGCCGGGTTAAGTCCGTTCCCGGTGTCCGTCAACATTGCCGCGCCGCAGTTGCGCCACGGCAATCTCGCGCAACGGGTGAAAGCCGTGCTGACGGAATACAACCTCGATGCACGCTGGCTGGGACTGGAAATTTCCGAAAGCAGCATCATGCGGCATGCCGAGCAAACCATCAAAACGCTGATCGATCTGCGTGAACTCGGTGTGTCGCTGTCGATTGACGACTTCGGCACCGGCTATTCGAATCTGGGTTACTTAAAGCGCTTCCCGGTCAACAAGATCAAGGTGGATCTGTCCTACATCCGCGATATCGGCCGCGATCCCAATGATGAGGCCATCATCTCGGCGATGATCGCGATGAGCAAGCAACTGGGCATCAAGACCGTGGCCGAAGGTGTGGAGACCGAAGCGCAGCTCGCCTGGCTGGCGCGGCTGGCGTGCGACGAATATCAGGGTTATTTTTTCAGCAAGCCGATTCCCGCGGTCGATGTGTTGAGCCTGATCGAATCGCACGATTTAAAACTCGCGCGCGGCGGGTAAAACACGAGTAAACGTCGGCGACAATGCCGGGCGCGCTTACTGCAAAGCGGTGAGCGCAGTGATGGCTGCGCGCGTCTTGCGCACGGCTGCATCTGCTAGCCGCTCGCGGATCTGCGCAATCGCCGCCTGTGCCGCCGCTTCACCGGCGGCGATGTTGGCCTGGCGATGCTGAAAATCATTCATGCGCGAACGCACCGTCTGCGGGCGTATGACCACGTCGGCCGCGTCGGCGTCGTGCGCGGGCGCGCGCGAAATATCCACGGCAATCACCACATCGGCGCCCATCTCGCGTGCCAGCGCGGCCGGTACACGGCTCGCCACGCCGCCATCCACATACGAGCGGCCGTTGATGGTCACCGGCCAAAACAGCGTCGGCACGCTGGCCGAGGCCCGCACCGCAATGCCGGTATTGCCGCGATTGAACACCGCCATGCGCCCGCTGTCGCGCTCGGTGGCCACCGCAGCGAAGGGCTTGACCAGCGCTTCGATCGCGCGGCCGCTCAGCGCGTTATTAACGAAATGCTGCAAGCGCGCGCCTTCAACCCGGCTCGGACCGAACAGGGTGAAGTCAAAAATTTCGTTGTCTTCGAGCGCCAGCGCCATGGTTTCCAGGGTTTGCGCATTCATGCCACTCGCGTAAAACGACGCCACCAGCGCGCCCGAACTGGTGCCCACTACCACATCGGCGTTAAGGCCTGCTGCTTCCAGCGCCTTGATCACGCCCACGTGCGCGAAGCCGCGCGCACCACCCGCGCCGAGCACCAGGCCGAGCACGGGGCGCTGTGCCTTCATCGGCACAATGGCGGCCGTGCGCGGCGCGTCGCCACCATCGTGATTGGCGGGCGCAAGAGCGCAACCGGCAAGTGCCACCGAGAGTAAAATAATGAATGTGAGTTTCTTCATGGTCCTGCTTCGCATCGTATCGTATCGCATCGTCCCGCATCGTTCATTGTTAGATAGTGTCCTGACAACAACGCGCACCCGCAAGTTCCGCAGTACGGCCATCGGCACCGCAACTGCTTATATTAAAAATATTGTTTAAAATCAAATACTTACAATATATTCGATATCTACGCTACGCATCGCTTCGCCCGCACACGCTGCTCCAAACTAACGCACCGCAAAAAGGAATCCACCATGGCCAGTGACCTGTTCGAAAAAGGTATCAAAATCCGCCGCGAAGTTTTGGGCGCCGAGTATGTCGACAAATCGATGCAGGGCGTCGACGACTTCAGCATGGCGATGCAGGAATACGCCACCGAAACCGCGTGGGGCATGATCTGGAGCCGCCCCGGCCTGCCGCGCAAAACGCGCAGCCTGCTCAACATCGGGCTGCTCGCCGCATTCAACCGCCAGCATGAATTCAAGCTGCATGTGAAGCGCTCGTTCGGCAACGGCGTCACCAAGGATGAAATCAAGGAAGTGCTGCTGCAAATTTCCTGCTACGCCGGCGTGCCCGCGGGCATCGAAGCGTTTCGCTGGGCAAAAGAAGCTTTCGCCGAAATGGAAAAAGAGCAAAAAACCTGAGCGAAAAAAAATTCTCACCGCAAAGGCGCAAAGTTGCAAAGTTGCCGCAAAGAAAACCATTACCGCGTTGATTGGATTTACTTTGCGGCAGTGCTTCGCGCCCTTTGCGTCTTTGCGGTAAGGAATTTGCAGTGGTCAAAAACATTATGAATCAAACCCTGTTCGAGCGCCTATGGGCGAAGCACGTTATCGTGTCCAACCCCGGCGGCGAGGAACTGCTGTTCGTGGATCGCAACTTGCTGCACGAAGGCGGCACCTTTCTTGCGTTTGACCCGATGCGCATCAGCGGTGAAACGGTGTGCAAGCCCAAACTAACACTGGCGGTCACCGATCACTACCTGCCGTCGACCCATCGCGCCACCGCGCCCGCCAGCACCGTCTACACCTGCGACATCGACGCCACGCGCACAACGCGCTTGCTGGTGGGACTGGACGATGTGGGTGTCACGCTGCAACAGCGGGCGCAAATCGAAGCATTCGAGACGCAGTACCGCACTGACATGCCGTGGCTCGCCCATCTGATCTAAAAGGCAACGCCATGAAATTTTTACTCAGGTTGTTAACCTTGATGCCCTTGCTCGTGAGCGCACAAACGCCCGCGTGGAAACCCGAGCGGGCGGTTGAACTCATCGTCGGTGCTGCGCCCGGCGGCGCCAATGACCGCATCGGACGCACCCTGCAGCGCTTGGTGCAGGACAGCCGTGCGCTCACCATCAACGTGGTGAACAAACCGGGCGGCGGGCAAGCGGTGGCGTTCGCTTATCTCAACACGCACCCCAACAACCCGCACTATCTCGGGCTCGCGTCATCGAGCTGGCTCACCACCGTGGCCGCCGGTCGCGGCACGCTGGGTCCGCGCGATCTCACGCCCATTGTCAAACTGCTCGACGAATACCAGGTGTATTTTGTGCGCGCCGATTCGCCCATCACCAACGCGCGCGACATTCAAGAGCGGCTGCGCAAGGATCCGGCATCGATCTCGTTCGGCATCTCAACCTCCGTCGGCAATCCGATACACATTTCGGTGGCGGAAATCGCGCGCTTGGCCGGTGCCGACCCCACCAAAATCAAAGTCGTGGTGTTCAACTCCGGCACTGACACCGCGATACAAGTCGCCGGCGGGCATCTCGACATCGGCGTGCAAAGCCCCGGCAGCGCGATGCAGCTCATTCAATCCGGCAAGCTGCGCTTTCTCGGCGTGGCTGGGCCGCGCCGCCACGGCGGTGCGCTTGCCACCGTGCCCACCATGCGCGAGCAGGGCGTGGACGTCATCGCCAACGTGTTTTACACAGTGTTCGGCCCCCGCGGACTCGACGCGGCGCAGACTGCGTTCTGGGATGACGCGCTGTCGGCCGCCATGAAAAGCGACAGCGTGAAAAAAGATCTGGATTTTAATTTCTGGACGGTGGACCTCGTCGGCCACCGTGAACTGCCGGCGTTTCTCGCGCGCGAATTCGACAGCTACCGGCGCACGCTCACCGCCATCGGCATGGCGAAGTAAAACGACGCGTTACAGCCGTCCGCTATCGCGCAAATGGCGCACCCGCGGCAACACCGTGGTAACGCCATCTCGCGGGGTGCTTTCAGACTCCATCAGCTTATAGATGTCCTCTGCCAGCATCGGCCGCCCGCCCCAATACCCTTGATATTCGCCACAATGCTCCGCACGCAGAAACGCAAGCTGGTGCGGATTTTCGACCCCCTCGGCAATGACTTCAAGGCGCAAGGCACGCGCCAACGCGATCAACGCGCGCGCCAGTTCCGCGCCGTCATCGCCATCACTGATCGAGCGCACGAATGATTTATCGATTTTTAGGCGATTCAGCGGCAGATGCTTGATACGGCTTAACGACGAATAGCCCATGCCGAAATCGTCCATCGCGACCGACACGCCCGCCGAGCGCAGTTGCCGCAGCACCAGTATTGACGCCTCCAGATCCCGCATGATCAGCGACTCCGTGATCTCGACTTCCAGCAAGCCGGGGTCGAGCCCCGCAAGATTGGCCTTGATGGTGTCCAATATCGTATTGGCGGAGAGTTCGCGCACCGATAGATTGACCGCCATGCGCAGCGGCCGGCCCGCCGCTGCCCATGCGCGTGCCTGCGTGCAGGCCTCATGCAGCACCCACTCGCCAATCGGCACAATCAGGCCGGTGGCTTCGGCGATCGGGATAAATTCGTCGGGCGGCACCATGCCCCACCGTGGATGCTCCCAGCGCAGTAACGCTTCGACGCCCACCAGCGCGCCTGTCGTAATCGAGCGCTGCGGCTGGTAGTGCAGAAAAAAGTCTTTGTTATCCAGCGCACGCCGCAGTTCATCCGCGAGTTCAACGCGGCGCGTGGCGTTGATGGTGAGTTCTTCGCTGTAGTAGTGAAAGCGATTGCGGCCCTCTTCTTTAGCCAAATACAGCGCGCTATCGGCGGCCTTGAGCAGCGTCATCGAGTCGTGTCCATCATCGGGAAACGTACTAATGCCGATACTGGCCTGCCAGAACAGTTCAAAATTACCCACGATCACCGGTGCCGCGGCTTCGTTCAGAATTTTCTGCGCCAGAATCGCCGCGTCTTCGCGCAGTTCCATATCCGTCATCAGCACCACGAACTCGTCGCCGCCCATGCGCGCCACGATGTCTTCCTCGCGCACGCTCAGCCGCAAGCGCTTGGCAACCGCCTGCAGCAGATCGTCACCGACATTGTGCCCCTTGGTGTCATTCACTTCCTTGAAGTGATCCAGATCCACAAACAGCACGGCGAAACGCGATTTGGTGCGCTTGGCGCGCGCAATGCATTGCGCGATGCCCTCGGCCAGGCCGCGCCGGTTAGGCAGCCCGGTCAGCTCGTCGTGCACCGCGAGATCGCTCAGCTTCAGGTTGGTATCGTTCAACGCCTCCTGTGCCGTGCGCCGCTCCATCACCTCGCGTTCGAGCTGTTTTTGGCTGGATTCCAGTTCCAGTTTGCTCACCGTGGTGGCGTTTAACTGGTGCAGCATCTGATTGACCTGATCGCTGATTTCGCGCACCTCCGGCGCGCCGCGCGACTCGACGCGCACGTCCAGGTCGCCGGTTTCCTGCACCGCACCCAACGCGGCGTGCAAGCGGCGCACCGGGATCACCACATGCGTGCGCGCATACAGCACCGCAATCGCCAGGATCAGCAGCAAGATGAGGGTAAGCACCGCGGCAAACAAGGTGATTTGATTCAGCGTGTGCAGTATCCCTTCAGTGGCCGTATCCAACGAGCGCACCGCCAGCGACTGCGTGCTTTCGTCCAGCAGATCATTCAGCGACCTGCGCAAGCCGGCATTCGCGGCGCGCTGCGCAGTCATGATGGCATTGACCTCGAGCAGCGCCTGTATGTCTCTGACGCCCGCACCAAACTGCGTTTTGATCTCGGCCAGCAGCAAGCGCTTGTCGGGTGCGATACGCAGCCGCTCGACGGCAGCCCATTTCGTGTTGAAGGCACTAATCTCACGATAGACTGCTTCCCGCGCGGGCGCATTTTGGATGCGCAGAAATTCCGACAACTGCGCGATGATCTGAGCACTGCCCGCTTCGAGCTGTGTCGCGGCCTGCAGCGTTTCCTGGCGAAACGGACTGCGCAGGTCGATGTTGCCGGCCAGATCATCGTTGACGCGTTGGTTGAATTTCTTGAAACCGCGGAATATGCGCGCCAGCAGATTTTCTTCTTCGCCGCGCCGTTCGAGTATGGACAGCGAATCCGCCTCATACTGCTTGAATAACTCAGCCACCTTCGCGGCGAAATCGGTATGTTTCGAATTGCCTTCGGCGGCGTCGCGGTATCGCGTCAGTTGACGGTTGAAATCCGCAATACTCTTCAGCACCCGCTCGCGTTTCACCAGCTCAGGCGCTGCGGCGAATTCCAGGTTGCTGATGGTCATGGCGCTGATGCTGACCTGCATCTCAAGCGCGGAAATCAACATGACGTAGTCATACTGCGCCAAGCCCTGAACGCGGTCGCGCGTGGCGGAAATCGCAAAATAGGCGACGGAGGCGAGCGCAATCACAATCGCCAGCATGGTTGCGACGCCGAGCGGGATGACGTGGCTCAGCCGTAAGGGGAAATACTTGCCGTCTCTACGCATGCCTATAAATATACACCCGCAAAGCGCGCGGTACCATCAATTTCCTCGGGTTACGACTATTTAATAGTTGGCGGGTAGCACCAATTTCCACAATGCCTGTGCCCGCCGTTGCCGGCCATGGGCCATAGATTTCTTGCACGAATTCGTCGGCAACAAATGATGTATCCGCAGCATGCAATGCCGCGCGCCGCATCTGCAACACCGCATAATGCATTACAAAATATCCTTTAAAAACAAATACATATCATTTACCTCGGCGACATCTCGTACGCGCTGCGTGAGGCGCTCAACGCGCACATCGTCGAGCGGCCGCACGCCGCGCCGGAAGCACTCGTCGAATTTCTGCTGAATCTCCGCGTCGCTGACCGGCATTTCGAGACTGCCCGGCACGTGCGTCACACGCGTCGCAATGTCGCCGTGGTTGCGTGTGCGCATGCGCATCACGATGGGACCGCGCGTGCCTTTTTGTGTGTCGTCGATATGCACGTTGATTTTGCCGACATGGCGATTGATGTCGGCGTCGCGCGCGGCATCGGCTTCAATCTCCGCCAAGCCCAGCTTGCGGCGCACCAGCAAACACGCGATGGTGTAACGCACGCTGAATTGTGCTGCCACCTGCGCGTCGCCGCTGGGATCATACGCGTTGCCGACCAGCCGCGCGGTGTACGGCGGCATGGTGACATCGACCGAAATCACGTCATCGGCCTGCAAATCATATTTGTGAATGAGTTCCAGCGCCCCGGCGATGCTGGTGTGATTGGCACCGCAGCTCGGATACATTTTGATCGAGCCCAGCACGTTGTCAAAACGGCTGCCGAGTTGATCCAGCACCAGATCGGCGTTGCCGCCCTGATACATTTTGAATAGCCCGAACTTTCCTTCCAGCGCCTGCGCCGGCCCGCTGAGGCCACGCTGCGCAAGCAGCGCCGCGTGCACACCGGCGCGCGCCGCGAACGCCGACATCATGCGCTTGGATAACGATGGATCGATATTCGCCTGCTGCGTGCCCGAGGCCTGCATGAACGCAATGCCCAGCGCATGCCGCGTTTGCAGCACGTTTAGTTTCAGCAGGCGCGCGCAAGCGGCGGCGGCACCAAACACACCGTAGATCGGCACGTAATGAAAACCGGCGTTGGGCACATCCGCAGCAGCGGCAAGACGGTACGTAAGATCAGCGCCAATGACGAAGGCCGCGAGAAAATCCCGCCCCGGCGCATGCAGCCGCTCGGCCATCGCCAGCGCCGCCGGCAGCACCGTGATGTTCACATGCACCGATGCGCCGCTGCCGATGCCGTCGTAATCCAGCGCGGCGGAAGTCATGCCGTTGATGAAGGCCGCCGACATCGCGGGCAGACGATCACCGCCATAAGCCCACGCCGTGCTATCCGCGCGCCCGCCTTCATCCACCAGCAGCGCGTGCGCCTCGCGACAGCCGGGCGCATCCGAGCCGGCCCACGCCACCGCCAGCGTGTCGAGCATGAAGCGCCGCGCGGCGCTGAACGACGCCTCGGGTATCGCCGCGTCGGGCGTATCAACAATGTAGTGCGCGAGACGATGCGTGAGCGTCAGCGCGGTGTTATGCAGCACTTGCGACGTGGCGGGATCGTTCATGATGAATCAGCTTTCCTCTCACTTTTC
>JAYUAH010000648.1:0-3381 GCA_043741415.1 Betaproteobacteria bacterium | reverse complement strand
TCGCCACATCAAATTTGACGATGCGCGTATAGCGTCCGTTGCCGCTGATGCCGCCCTCCTCCAGCATGGAGCTTTGCAACATGGCGAACGCAAACCTGCCGTCGGGCGTTATCGCAAGGCCTTCAAAACCGCGGTTGGAGCGCTTGCCCAGCGTGTTGCCGGTATCGTCGGCAAAGTTTGGCGTGCCGCCCGCATTGCGCGGAATAATATTGGCCGGCGTGGTAAAAGTACGTTGCAGCACGCCGCTGCGGTTAAATTCGTAAATCGCAGGGCCGTATTCATCCGACACCAGGAAATTGCCGCTCTTGGGATTTACCACAAAGCCCTCGGGATCCAGCGAGCGGCCCACCGCATTGGTTGGTTTAGGCGCGAGGCCATTAAACGCATTGCCTTGCGCATCGGTGAACTTGACCGTTTGCATCACCTGAAAATTCGAAATCGCACCCGTCGTGGGATTGACATCCAGCGTAAAGCGCTGTACGCGAGTGTCATAGCTGATCAGCCCACCGCCGGGACCGCGATCCGACAACCCCCACCATTGCGCCCTGATCGGATCGTAATAAATGTCCGAGAAGTAGCCGACGCGCCCTTGGTTGGCGCCGGGCACGCCGGTTGCATCCAGCGCACTGCCCGGCAGGGCAAGACCATTCACGAACGTCGGTGTCGCGTGGGCCGCAACCGGTGTCAACGCAATAGCAAACGCGGCACACAGCGCCGCAAGATTTTTGTTCATTTTGGATTCCTCCTAGACAGAATCGGGCGAAGTAGATTAAAGCCTCGAAGTCTCGCTTGTCAAGATGACGGAGCTGTGAAGGTTTGGTTACAGCGTCGTGAATGGCGGGTTAATCGAAGGCGTGCGCGGTGCGCACCCTACGAGCTTTTTTTTGACGTCTACCGCAGCAAGCACACAACAAAAACATCCAGCGCAATGCGCTTCGCCCTTCGACAAGCACAGGACAGGCTTTTTGGCGCCCTTCGTATTGCTGACACAGCTCCGCTGCCTAGCTATACCCCAACCCCATAACCTCCCGCACATCGCGCAATGTTTCCTGCGCCAGCTTGCGCGCCTTCTCGCAGCCGTCGGCAACGATGTTGCGCACCAGTGTCGGATCATCGAGATACTTCTGCGCGCGCTCGCGCATCGGGTGTTGCTCAGCGATTACCGCGTCGATTAGCGGCTGTTTGCATTCGAGGCAGCCGATGCCCGCACTCTTGCAGCCTTGCACCACCCACTGTTTTTTCGCGTCATCCGAATACACTTGATGCAATTGCCACACCGGGCATTTCTCCGGGTCGCCGGGATCGGTGCGTTTGACGCGCGCCGGGTCGGTGGGCATGGTGCGGATTTTTTTGGTGACGCTGTCGGCGTCTTCGCGCAACGTAATCGTGTTGTTGTATGACTTCGACATTTTTTGGCCATCGAGACCGGGCATTTTTGAGGCTTCGGTCAACAGTGCCTGCGGCTCGGTGAGGATGACTTTACCGCCGCCCTCGATGTAACCGAACAGGCGCTCGCGATCACCCATGGTGAGGTTTTGCGTCGCGGTGAGCAGCGCGCGTGCCGCGGCCAGCGCTTCGGTGTCTCCCCGTTCCAGATAGCTCGCACGATGCTGCCGATAGACTTTAGCGCGGCGCGAGCCGAGTTTTTTGATGGCCTCCTCGGCTTTCGCTTCGAAGCCCGGTTCACGGCCAAAAATGTGATTAAAGCGGCGCGCGATTTCGCGCGTGATTTCGACGTGCGGCACTTGATCTTCACCCACCGGCACGCGATTCGCGCGGTAGATCAAGATGTCGGCGCTTTGCAGCAGCGGGTAGCCGAGAAAACCGTAGGTCGTGAGGTCTTTGTCTTTGAGCTTTTCCTGCTGATCTTTGTAGGTCGGCACGCGGTCGAGCCAGCCCAGCGGCGTGATCATCGATAGCAGCAAATGCAGCTCGGCGTGCTCCGGCACGCGCGACTGGATAAACAGCGTGGCCTGCGCCGGATCAACACCCGCGGCGAGCCAATCGATCACCATATCCCACACGTGCTGCTCGATAGTGTGCGGTTCGTCATAGTGCGTGGTCAGCGCATGCCAGTCGGCGACAAAGAAAAAACATTCGAATTCGTGCTGCAGGCGCACCCAGTTTTTGAGCACGCCGTGGTAGTGGCCCAGATGCAAGGCGCCGGTGGGGCGCATGCCGGACAGTACGCGGTTGACAAACATGATTTTAGCGGGACATCAACATAGTGAGTTTATAAAGATCGACCGGCGACACGCCAAACAGCGCCGCGACAAGATCGACGGTAATCGCGACCAGCGGCCACATCACATAGTCGAGTACATGCAGGAACATCAATCCAATAATGATGAACAGGCCATACGGCTCGATACGCGAAAATTGATATGCCTGACGATGCGGCAGCAGGCTCATCATGATGCGCCCGCCGTCCAGCGGCGGTATCGGCAACAAATTGAGCACCATGAAAATAGCGTTCACCACCACACCCGCCGCCCCCATCAGCGCCAGCGGCAACTTAAATGAACCGGCGAATTCCATGAAACTCAGCTTCACCATCAGCACCCAGAAAATCGCCATCACCAAATTCGCCGCAGGCCCCGCCGCGGCCACCCACAGCATGTCGCGCTTGGGATTGCGCAGATTGGCAAAATTCACCGGCACCGGTTTCGCCCAACCGAAAATGAAACCACCACCGAACAACTTGGAAAGCGCCAGCATCACCAGTGGCAAAATCACCGTACCCACCGGGTCGATGTGCCGTATCGGATTCAAACTCACGCGCCCCTGCGAGTACGCTGTCATATCGCCAAAATGTTTGGCGACATAACCGTGCGCCGCTTCGTGCAGGGTAATAGCGAAAATCACAGGTAACGCATAAACCGCCATCACCTGAAGCAGACTCAGTTCCATGCGCACCTTGCTGCCACGTCGGCAGAAATGTCGTAACTATTTGTTTTTATTGAATATTTTATCATGGATCGGACGGCAGCCGGCAGGCCAAGAATCGCGAGTGTAGCGCAACGGCTGGCCGCACAAATTTCACACACCGAACAACGCCGTATCGCCCTTGCCCACACGCGTGATTTCCGGTTCCGCGCCGGTGAGGTTAACAATGGTCGTCGGCTCAATGCCGCACGAGCCTGCGTCCAGAATCAAATCGACTTGATGATCGACGCGCTCACGAAATGCTTCGGGGTCGTTCAATGGCATATCGTCGCCCGGCAACATCAGCGTCGACGACAGCAGCGGCTCATTCAACTCCGCCAGCAATGCGCGCACCACCGGATGATCGGGGATGCGTATGCCGATAGTGCGGCGGCTGGGATGCTGCAAACGCTTGGGCACTTCGCGCGTGGCTTCGAGGATGAACGCGTAGCAACC
>JAYUAH010000647.1:0-7925 GCA_043741415.1 Betaproteobacteria bacterium | reverse complement strand
TACGGCGCCGAAGCGGTGATCTACACCGACATCGGCCGCGACGGCATGTTGAGCGGCGTGAATATCGAAGCTACGGTCAAGCTCGCACGCGCACTCAGCGTACCGGTGATTGCCAGCGGCGGCATCACCAATCTTGACGACGTCAAAGCGCTGTGCGCGGTAGAGGGCGAAGGTATCAGCGGTGCGATCACGGGTCGCGCCGTATACGAAGGCACGCTCGATTTTGCCGCGGCGCAGAAGTTGGCGAATGAGTTGTCGAAGGCGTGAACTCGTGACACAGTGACGACGTGAAGCGGGTACCCCGTTCACTCGTTCACTCGTTCACTCGTTCACGAATTTCATGAGCCTTGCCAAGCGCATCATCCCCTGTCTCGATGTCACCGCCGGCCGCGTCGTCAAAGGGGTCAACTTTGTCGGGCTGCGCGATGCGGGCGACCCGGTGGAGATTGCGCGCAAATACGATGATCAGGGCGCGGATGAACTGACGTTTCTGGATATCACCGCGAGCAGCGATGATCGTGATTTGATTCTGCACATTATTGAAAGTGTGGCGACGCAGGTGTTCATACCGTTTACCGTCGGCGGCGGCGTGCGTTCGGTGGCTGATGTGCAGCGCTTGTTGAATGCCGGCGCGGACAAGGTGAGCATCAATACCTCCGCGGTGCAAAACCCGCAACTGGTGGCGGACGCGTCGGGGCGTTATGGGGCGCAGTGCATTGTGGTCGCGATCGATGCAAAGCGTGTCGCGCCTACACCCGCCGCGCAAGGCGCGTCGGCGCCTGACCCGCTGCGCTGGGAGGTGTACACCCACGGTGGCCGCAAGGCGACGGGCCTCGACGCGCTGGCATGGGGCCGCAAAATGCAGGAACTCGGTGCGGGTGAAATATTGCTCACCAGCATGGATCGTGACGGCACCCGCGTCGGTTTCGATCTTGAACTGACGCGTGCGTTTTCAGATATGCTGGAGATTCCCGTGATCGCCAGCGGCGGCGTGGGCAATTTACAGCATCTCGCGGACGGCGTATTGCTCGGCCGTGCAGATGCCGTGCTGGCCGCGAGTATTTTTCACTATGGTGAGCACACGGTGCGGCAGGCGAAAGAACATATGGCGGCCCAGGGTATTGAGGTGCGCTTGTGACAGGTCAACGATGAACGATAGCTGGCTCAACAACGTGAATTGGGCGCAAGACGGCCTGGTGCCCGCGGTCACACAAGACGCGGCGAGCGGGCGCGTGCTGACGGTGGCGTGGATGAATCGCGAGGCGTTAAAGCTTACGGCGGCCACCGGCGAAGTGCACTACTGGTCGCGCTCGCGCAAAAAACTTTGGCGCAAAGGCGAGGAATCCGGGCATGTGCAGAAGGTTAAGTCCATACGCCTCGATTGCGACGAAGACGTTGTTCTGGTCGAGGTTGAACAAGTGGGCGGCATTGCCTGTCATACCGGGCGTGCGAGTTGTTTTTTTCAACGTCTTGACGACGGCAAATGGGTAGCCGTCGACCCGGTACTCAAAGACCCTGCGGAGATTTACCACAAATGATAGATGCCACCATTCTGCGCCGCCTGGGCGAGACACTGGCGGCGCGCAAAGCGGCCGATCCGGCGGGTTCGTATGTGGCCGGGCTGATGGCCAAGGGCGAAGATGCCATACTGCGAAAACTTGCGGAAGAATCCGCGGAAACGCTACTCGCCTCCAAGGAGGGTGATAAACTGCACATCGTACGCGAAGTGGCGGATCTGTGGTTTCACAGCATGGTGTTGCTGGCGTGGCATGGGCTCACGCCTGACGACGTGCTGGCGGAGCTGCACCGGCGCGAGGGCATTTCGGGGGTTGCGGAAAGGGCTTCCCGCAAATAAACATCCCGCAAGCCGCAGATATTTACAGACAGTAAGCGCTGCACACAGGATATAGGAGAACATGATGGGTTCAATTAGCATCTGGCACTGGCTGATCGTTCTGGCGATCATTGTGCTGATTTTCGGTACCAAAAAGTTGCGCAATCTCGGCGGCGATCTGGGCAGTGCGGTCAAGGGCTTCAAGGATGGCATGAAGTCAGAGGAAGATAAAACCGCAGCCGCCACGCAAGCCAAGAGCGAGATTCCGCCCACGACCGGCCAGACCTACGAGGCCGAAGTGAAGAAGGAAACGTCGAAGTCGTAGTGAGTGTAGGGCCGGGCGTGGAGTGTTGAGCGTCAAGACCGCGTTCAATCCAAACACCACACGCCAAACTCTCAACGCTCAACTCTAAATATGTTTGATATCGGCTTTTCCGAGATGATCCTCATTGCGGTCATCGCACTGATCGTGCTCGGCCCGGAAAAACTGCCGCGCGTCGCGCGCACGGCGGGGCATCTGCTCGGGCGCATGCAGCGCTATGTGAACGACGTCAAGGCCGACATCAATCGCGAAATCGAACTCGACGAATTGCGCAAACTGCAAAAAGAAATGCAAAGCGCCGCGCAATCCATCGAGCAAACGGTGAAGGGCGAAATCAGTTCGGTCGAATCCGAATTCAAGCAAATCGGCGACACCACGCAGCAGGCATTGTCGGACCCGGTTGCTGATCCTGTTCCTGCCGCCGATGCGGTGGCCGATGCGTTTACCGATTCGCCGCCGGTGCAGCCTGCTGAGCAGATCGCCGCACAAGCACCCAGTGTGTCGCCTCTGGCACCTTCACCACAGCTTGAATTGAGCCTGGATGTCGCAGCATTGCCCAACGCACCGCCGCCCGTCATTCTGCCAGTAGTAGTAGTAGTAGTAGCGCCACCGAAGGTCTAAGGCCAAACGCATGACCGAAGACACGTTTATCTCCCACCTGGTAGAGCTGCGCGACCGCTTGCTGCGTGCGATCATCGCCATAGCCGCGGTGTTTGGCGTGTTGTGCCTGTATCCCGGTCCGAGCGCGATTTACGATTTTCTGGCGCTGCCGATGATCGCGGAGTTGCCGGTGGGTACCAAAATGATTGCTACCGGCGTGATTACGCCGTTCATGGTGCCGATCAAACTCACCATGATGGTGGCATTCGTTATCGCGCTGCCGGTGGTGCTGTATCAGGCGTGGGCGTTTATTGCGCCGGGGCTCTACTCGCACGAGAAAAAACTGGTACTGCCGCTGGTGGTGAGCAGCACCTTGTTGTTTCTGGCCGGGCTGGCGTTTTGCTATTTCTTTGTGTTCAAGCAGGTGTTCCGCTTTATCGCGAGCTTTGCGCCGGCGAGCATTACACCCGCGCCGGATATCGAACAATACTTGTCGTTTGTGCTCACCATGTTCCTCGCATTCGGCGTGGCGTTCGAAGTGCCGGTAGCGATCATCGTGCTGGTGCGCATGGGCGTGGTAAACATTCAGCAACTGCGCGATTTTCGCGGCTACTTCGTGGTGTGCGCGGCGATTGCCGCCGCCGTGGTCACGCCGCCGGATGTGGTGTCGATGCTGGCGCTGCTGATTCCGATGTGCCTGCTCTACGAAGCGGGCATTATTGCCGCGAGTATGATTTCGTCAGTGAAAGCACCCGCCGAAGCCGACGGCACGGCGCTCAGTACCGACGCGGTGGCAAAACAAATGGCCGCGCTCGAAAAAGAACAAAACAGCGGCCATTAAATATAACAGTAAGTATTTGATTTTAAACATTATTTTTTATTTTGTATCTTGGGCCGTTTACCCACGGTGACTTTCAATTCGAGTTCTTTTTGCGCGCGTATCACCTTCAGGGTCGTGCTGGTGCCCGGCGCGATCGCTGAAATCAAGGTCAGCATGCTGGAGGAATCGGTCACCGCTTTGCCGTCCACCGCAATCAACAAATCGCCGGGTTTCATGCCCCCCTGTTCGGCGGGCTTGCCGATTAAGACTTCGGTAATCAAGGTGCCGCGCGCATTGCCGAGTTTCAGGGACTCCGCCAGCTCCGGTGTGAGATCCTGCACCGCCACGCCGATCCAGCCGCGCGTGACACTGCCGGTTTGCACCAGTTGATCGAGCACCAGCTTGGCGGTGCTGACAGGAATCGCGAAGCCGATGCCGAGTGACGCGCCGCCCGGCGTGCGCGAGTAAATCGCGCTGTTGATGCCGATCATGTTACCGTTGATATCCACCAGCGCGCCGCCGGAATTGCCGGGGTTGATCGCGGCATCGGTCTGAATAAAATTCTCAAACGTGTTGATGCCCAAGTGGCTGCGCGCCAGCGCGCTGATAATGCCCATGGTCACGGTTTGTCCGACGCCGAACGGGTTGCCGATCGCCAGCACCAGGTCGCCCACCTGTGCCTGATCCGATTGGCCGAAGGTGATTGCCGGCAGTTTGGGCAGATCGATTTTGATCACCGCGAGGTCGGTTTCCGGATCGGTGCCGATGACTTTGGCGGTGGCGCGGCGATTGTCGGCGAGTGCGACTTCAATTTCATCGGCGGCTTCCACCACGTGCGCATTGGTCAAAATGTAGCCCTGATCGCTGACGATCACGCCGGAACCGAGGTTGTTGCTCTTTTGCGGCTGGCCTTCGCCTTCGCCGCCGAAAAAATAACGAAACACCGGATCGTCCATGAACGGCGCGCGTTGTGATTTCATTTCCTTGCTGGTGTAAATGTTCACTACTGTAGGCATCGCGCGCTTGGCCGCTTCACTGAAGGACGCGATTTTGCCGGCGGCGGGTACTGCCAAAACAGCAGGTGTGGTTGTGGGCGCCCCCTTGGTCACCGGCGCCGGGCGCATATTCCATGACAGCAGATCGGGCCGCAGCGTGGAAATCACGAACAATGCAGCGAGACAGACCGTGACAGCCTGCGCGAAGAACAACCAGAATTTACGGAGCATGGTGGATTATCTGTTTTGGGTTGCGTGCGTACGCCGCATGCAGTGACGGCGATTATTGCCTAAACCGCGTTGCGGTGAAAGAGCGCTGCGAGCATGGGCGCTCGCGACTATGCGCGTTGCATAGGCGGCGCGCGATGCGCACCAAAAATGGGCATCTTTTTCGGCGCGGAGAATGTTCATAAGTATATGTTTTTAAAGAAATATTTCATGTTTTATTTCACTTTTTACCCGGCTTTCAGGTAAAATACGGCTTCTTGTCTATCCCTTTCAGGAAAATCCTTCGTATGGCTGAACAACAACCCGACAAAGGCCGGCGCTGTATGCTCGTGGCTGCGAGCACGATGGCTGGTGGTGTGGCGGCGGTCGCCGCGGGCGTGCCGTTTGTAGCAAGCATGCTGCCGTCTGAACGTGCCAAAGCGGCTGGCGCCCCCGTTGAAGCGGACATCAGCAAACTCGCCCCCGGCGAACGTATGACGGTTGAGTGGCAAGGCAAACCGGTGTGGATCGTGCGCCGCACCAAGGAAATGCTCGATACGCTGAAGAGTAACGGCGACCGCGTGGCCGATCCCGATTCGAAAAAAGTGATGCAGCCCAAGTACGCCACCAACGAAATGCGTTCGATCAAGCCCGAGTATCTGGTGCTGATAGGCATTTGCACGCATCTGGGGTGTTCACCGGTGGAAAAATTTCAGGTGCAGGCCGAGGCTTTTGCCGCCGACTGGAAAGGCGGGTTTTATTGCCCGTGCCACGGTTCACTGTTCGACTTGGCGGGGCGCGTCTACAAGAACAAGCCGGCACCGGACAATCTGGTTGTGCCAAAGCACACGTATTTGTCGGACAGCGAAATACTGATCGGCGTGGATCAGGGCGCAAGCGCCAGCGAAAAAGGAGCCGCATAGAAAATGGCTGCGACAAAAAAAGAACCCGTAGTCATCAGCGGCGCGGGGCCGCTGAACGCACCGATTGGCGGACTGCTGACGTGGGTGGATCAGCGTTTCCCCATGATGTCGATGTGGAAAGAGCATCTGTCCGAGTATTACGCGCCGAAGAACTTTAACTTCTGGTATTACTTCGGCTCGTTAGCACTCTTGGTGCTGGTGCTGCAAATCGTCACCGGTATTTTCCTGGTGATGCACTACAAACCGTCGGCAGCGGAAGCGTTTGCCTCGGTCGAATACATCATGCGCGAGGTGCCCGGCGGCTGGTTTATCCGCTACCTGCATTCCACCGGTGCGTCGGCGTTTTTCATTGTGATTTATCTGCACATGTTCCGCGGCTTGTTGTATGGCTCGTATCGTGCGCCGCGTGAACTGATCTGGATATTCGGCATGGTGATTTACCTGTGCCTGATGGCCGAAGCGTTCTTCGGCTACCTGCTGCCGTGGGGCCAGATGTCGTACTGGGGCGCGCAGGTGATCGTGAACCTGTTTGATGCGCTGCCGATTATCGGGCCCGATCTTTCGACCTGGATCCGCGGCGATTTCGTGGTGTCGGATGCCACGCTGAACCGCTTTTTTGCGTTTCACGTGATTGCGATTCCGCTGGCGATATTGGGGTTGGTGGCGGCGCACATCCTGGCGCTGCACGAAGTCGGCTCCAACAATCCGGACGGTGTCGAGATCAAGGAAACCACAGACGCCAACGGTCATCCGGTCGACGGCATACCGTTCCATCCGTATTACACGGTAAAAGATTCGCTGGGCGTGACGGTGTTCGCGGCGTTGTTCTGCCTGGTGTTGTTTTTCATGCCGGAGATGGGCGGTTACTTTCTCGAATACAACAATTTCGTGCCGGCTGATCCGCTGAAAACACCGCCGCATATCGCGCCGGTTTGGTACTTCACGCCGTTCTACTCGATCCTGCGTGCGGTGACCGAGGATTTCATGAAATGGCTGGCCCTGGGCGTGGCGGCGTATGCGGCGCTGATCGTATTCACGGCGCGCGGCTGCCTGCCGAAAATCCTCGCGGTGTTGATTGCGCCGGTGATTATTTTCCTGATGAAAGGTCCGTCGTTTACGCTGTTCGGCGGCACTTTTCTCAGCATCACCTTCCCCATCGAAGCCAAGGTGTGGGGCGTGGTGTTGATGGGTGTGTCAACGTTGATATTCTTCCTCATGCCGTGGCTGGATAAGAGTCCCGTGAAGTCCATACGCTACAAAGGTACCCTGTCGCGCTCGGCACTCACCATATTTACCGTGGTGTTCCTGGTGCTCGGTTATTTCGGCACACAGAGCGTCACGCCCATGGGCACGGCAATTTCGCAAATCGGCACGCTGATTTACTTCGCGTACTTTCTGCTGATGCCGTGGTACACGCAAATGGAACAAACGCATCCGGTGCCGAACCGGGTGACGATGTGAGAGCCGCGATGATGACGATTAAAAAACATTTTTGTACCTTTGTAGCGGCGTTGGTGGTGCTGTGGCCGGTGCTGGCATTCGGCGCAGAACATGTGCATCTGGACCACGCGCCGATCAATACCCACGACAACGCCTCGTTGCAGCGTGGCGCGAAGCTCTTTGTGAACTACTGCCTGAACTGCCACAGTGCCGGCTACATGCGCTATAACCGTCTCACGGATCTCGGCCTGAACGACAAAGAGATCCTCGACAATCTGGTGTTCACCGGTGGCAAGGTTGGCAATTTGATGAAAATCGCCATGGATCCCAAAGATGCGAAAGTGTGGTTCGGCGCGGCACCGCCGGATCTCACGGTGATTGCGCGGTCGCGCGCGTCCGAAGCGGGTTCTGGCGCGGATTGGCTTTACACCTATCTGCGCACGTTCTATCGCGATCCCGCGCGCCCGACAGGGTGGAACAACACCACTTTCCCCAACGTCGGCATGCCGCATGCGTTGTGGGAGTTGCAGGGCGAGCAGGAATTGAAGACAGAAAAAGTGCGCGCCGATGGCTATGAGACCACGATGGAGAAGCCGGAGTTGGTCAAGCCCGGCAAGCTATCGCCGCTGGAATACGACCGCACCGTTGCCGACCTGGTGAACTACCTGGTCTACATGGGCGAGCCGGCCGCCAACAGCCGCAAGAGTATCGGGCTCATTGTACTGACGTTTTTGTCGGTGCTGATTTTTCTCGTCTACGCGATGAAAAAAGAGTTCTGGAAAGA
>JAYUAH010000646.1:0-7934 GCA_043741415.1 Betaproteobacteria bacterium | reverse complement strand
ATTGATTTTCGCATTGACAACCTCCCTCACCCGCAGCGGCTTTCGCAATGGCGTACGCGAAGCCTTCGGCCCCGCGGCCGCGGTGATGTGGGCGCTGCCGGGACAGATTATTCTGGTGGAGATGGTAGCGGCGAAAGCCGGCTTGATCGCCATCGCGCTGGTGACGTATCGGCTGCTCAAGCGCAATCTGCTGGCGGGCATGGGCGCGGGTGTCGGGTTCTTTATTGCAGCCGCTTACCTTCGGGCGTTGGTACCATGACCGGCCAAGTTTCAGTGATCCACGACGACGCCGTTGCCACGGTCGCGATGGATAACCCCGGCAAGCTCAACGCGCTCACCGTCGCCCTGTGGCAAGACCTTGCCCGCGTGATGCGCGAGCTGTCCGCCGATGACACGCTGCGCTGCATTGTGCTGCGCGGCGCGGGCGAAGCAGCGTTCGCCGCCGGTGCCGACATTGCTGAATTTGCCACCGTGCGCACCACGCGCGAGCAAGGCGTGGTGTATCACCGCGAGCATGTGTACGATGCGCTGCAAGCCGTCGCCGAATGCCGGCATCCGGTGGTGGCGATGATTCATGGGCCTTGCGTTGGCGGTGGACTGGAACTCGCGTGCCAGTGTGATTTGCGCATCGCCGGCGAGCGCGCACGCTTTGGTGTGCCGATCAATCGCCTCGGCTTTTCGATTGCGTATGATGAACTCGCGGCCATATTGCCGATAGTGGGCCGCGCCGCTGCGCTGGAAATTTTGCTCGAAGGGCGAGTGTGGGATGCGCGCGAAGCGTTTGCCAAAGGCCTGCTCACGCGCGTGGTGCCAGATGCGCAACTCGCGCACGAAGTGCAGGCCACGGTTGCACGCATCACTGCTGGCGCACCGCTGGTAGCGCGTTGGCACAAGCAGTTTATACGGCGCCTCACGCCACATGCCGCGCCGCTGACTGCCGAAGAAATGGAGGCCAGCTTCGCCTACTTTGAGACCGACGATTTTCGCATCGGCTATGACGCGTTCATGCAAAAGCGTCCGCCGCGATTCACCGGACGCTAGCAGAAACAATTGTAACTATTTGATTTTAAACAATTTTTAGACATGTAGTATACTTGCGCCCGGCGCACGGCTACGGTCGCGTTATCCCATACAAATACCGGAGTAATTCTCATGAAAATTATCACAACCACTGTGCTCGCTGTTTGTGTCGCCGTGTGCAGCACGATAGCCGCACACGCACAAGAATGGCCGGCGAAACCTCTGACCATGGTGGTGCCGTTTCCCGCCGGCGGCGGCACGGACGCCTTCGCGCGCCCATTGTCCGCCATTCTTTCCAAGCAGCTCGGCAAGCAGGTCATCAATGACAATCGCGGCGGCGCGGGCGGCAACCTGGGAGCCGGTATCGCTGCGCGTGCGCAAAAAGACGGCTACACCTATTTCATGGGCGCGGTACATCATACGATT
This sequence comes from Betaproteobacteria bacterium, assembly GCA_043741415.1. Taxonomy (GTDB): domain Bacteria; phylum Pseudomonadota; class Gammaproteobacteria; order Burkholderiales; family SG8-41; genus UBA5216. Next base: position 6,488 of record JAYUAH010000646.1, on the reverse strand, counting down.
GCGCCGAGTGTTTACAACAAACTGGATTACAGCCTCGAAAAAGACTTCGCACCGCTCGCCGTGGTGGCGGTCGTACCGCAGGTGATTGTGGTCAGTCCCAAGCGCATCAAGGAAACCGATCTCGCGGCGTTCATCGCACTGGCAAAAAAAAATCCGGGCAAACTGAATTATGCTTCGGCGGGTGGCGGCACCTCACATCACCTGGCCGGCGAATTGTTCAAAATTGCAGCAGGGGTGGACATTGCGCACGTGCCGTTCAAAGGGGCGGGCCCCGCGCTGCAGGATTTGCTCAGCGGGCAGCAGATCGACGTGATGTTTGACGGCTTGGGCTCATCGGCGCAGCACATCAAAGCCGGATTGATCATGCCGCTGGCGGTAGCCTCGAAAACACGCTCGTCGGCATTTCCCTATGTACCGACGGCAGCCGAGGCAGGATTGAAAGGGTATGAAGTTTCCACTTGGTACGCGATGTGGGGCGTTGCAGGGTCGCCACAGGCGGTCAACGATCGCATGGTTGCCGAACTTGCCAAAGCGCTTGCCTCCGCCGAATTGAAAATGCTGTGGGGCGGACAGGGCGCAGCACTGGGACCAGCCAATCCCAAAGACATGGCGGCGTTCGTGAGCGCGGAAATCGCCAAGTGGGCCAAGGTTGCGAAGAGCGCCAACATTCAGGTTGCTTTTTGAGTCGAGGGTTCCCACATGTCAGGACCGCTATCACACATCAAAGTACTCGACCTCTCACGCGTGCTCGCAGGCCCGTGGGCCGCACAAAATCTGGCCGACCTCGGCGCGGAAGTCATCAAGGTTGAACGTCCCGGCAAGGGCGACGATTCGCGCGCCTACGCGCCGCCGTTTCTGCAAGACGAGCAGGGCAACGAGACCCAAGAATCGGCGTATTTCTGCGCGGCGAATCGCGGCAAGAAATCCATCACGGTTAACTTAAGCAAACCCGAAGGCCAGCAACTGGTGCGCGAACTGGCGACGCGCGTGGATGTGCTGGTGGAGAACTACAAAGTCGGCGACCTCGCGCGTTACGGCCTGGGCTACGAAGACCTGAAAAAGTTGAATCCTGGCCTCATCTATTGTTCGGTCACCGGCTTCGGCCAAACCGGCCCGTATAAAGATCGTCCCGGCTACGACTTCATGGCCCAAGGCATGGGCGGCTTGATGAGCATCACCGGCGAAGCCGATGGCCTGCCCGGCGGCGGTCCGCAGCGCGTGGGCATTCCCATCATCGACATGACCACCGGCATGTACGCCACCATCGCCATCTGCGCGGCACTCGCGCATCGCGCGGTCAGCGGCAAGGGCCAATGGATCGACGTCGCGCTGCTCGACACCTGCGTGGCTTTCCTCGGCAATCAGGCGATGAATTATTTCGCCACCGGTGTATCGCCCACACGCATCGGCAATGCACACCCGAACATCGTGCCGTATCAAACCTTCAAAACCCGCGACGGCGCGGTGATTCTCGCCTGCGGCAACGACAACTTGTTCAACAAATTCTGCGACGCCGCCGGCTGCGCGCATCTGCCGAAAGAAGCCATCTTCGCCACCAACGGCGATCGCGTGAAAAATCGCGTCGAAGTCACACGCGTGTTGAACGAGATATTCGAAAAGCGCACCACCGCAGAGTGGGTCGCGCTACTCGATGCCGCAGGCGTCGCCAACGGCCCCATCAACACCATCGCCGAAGTGTTCAAAGAACCGCAAGTGATCGCCCGCGGCATGAAAATCGAATTGCCCCACGCCGTGGCCGGCAAAGTACCGCTGGTGGCGAGCCCCATGCGCTTTTCCGAAACCCCGATCAAACACGAAATCCCGCCGCCTGCGGTGGGGCAGCATACGGATGAGATTTTGCGCGAGGTGCTGAAGAAGAGTGAGGCGGAGATTGCGGGGCTGCGCAGTGGCGGGATCGTTTGATAACGGCCCTATTGCGGGGTGTGCGCGCCGGCACGATTACGCGCACCCCATGCGCTTCGAGATGAGCAAAATGGGAAAAGATCGGCGTTGATGCGGTTCAATAATATTCAATAAAAACAATAAATTAATGTACGTCTGATCAGGCGTGTTTTGCAGTACGCACTTTCTTTTTGCCCGCGACCGCTTTTTTTGTGTGTTTCGCCGGCTTCTTTGCGGCGGGCCGCTTTTTGCGCGGTGCAGTCACCACGGTTGGTGTATCCATCGGCGCAGCATCGGCAATCTCAATGCCGAATATCCCGGCGAGCCCGGTATCTTCCAGCACTTTGCCGGCGGCAGGCTTGCGCTTGGGCACGGACAGTCCCTCGCCCGCGCGCGCGACCAGATCTTTCGCGTCGACGCCGCGCAGCGCAAACAACAGTTCGGGTTGCTCATCGAGGCGTGCGCCTACGCCGTAGAACACTGCGGCGACATGCTTGCACATCGCCGCCCAGTCCGGGCAACTGCAATCGAACTTGATTTCCTTCGGCGACGGAAACAGGCCTTCACCCGAACGGCATACGCGCTCCATCACACCTTTCGAGAAGCGCCCCTGCAGCAATTCAATCAGTGAGTCGATCGAGCCCGCGCAGTCGCGGCCGATGTCCTGCCAGCGTTGCTTCGGCACTGCCGCGATATTTACCTTGATGGTGTAGAGATCAGAGCCCATCACCCGCGCCGATACTTGTCCGGCAGCAATTTTGAGATCAATCACCGAGCCATTGCGCAGATAGGTGCGTCCGCGCGGCAGCCGGTTTTCGTAGTCGCTGTAATGTTCCAGGTTATCGCACCAGGCTTTGCCCCAGAAGGTGTTGGCGATTTTGCGCCCCGCCGACACAGGTAACAACTTCTCGCCTTTCTTGTTGAGCCCGGCCGCGTAGCGTTGCGCTTGCTTGCGGCGTTGTGCTACCGGCACATAGGGTTTCCAGCCGTAGAACATGTTGAACCTCCTTACCGATCTGCGAGCGTTATGCTTCCGGCCGCGCTGTGTGTATATCGAGTGCAACCAGATTGAGCAGGTCCTTGTCGCTTAATTCCGTCAACTGTAGTTCCGCGCCGCCTTCGAGTACATCGCGCACCAGTCGTTGCTTCGATTCGATCAACTGGTCGATCTTGTCTTCGACCGTGCCACGACAGACAAATTTGTGCACCAGTACGTTCTTGGTTTGGCCGATGCGAAACGCGCGGTCGGTGGCTTGATTCTCCACCGCGGGGTTCCACCAGCGATCAAAATGTACCACGTGCGCCGCCGCCGTCAAGTTGAGTCCCGCGCCGCCGGCCTTGAGCGATAGCACCATAAACGGCGTGAGTTCATCGTCCTGAAAGCGCCGCACCAGTTCACGGCGCTTGCCCACGGGGGTGCCGCCATGCAGCACCAGACCGGCGCGGCCAAACACCGACCCCAGGAACGCAGCGATGGGTTCGGTGGTTTCGCGAAACTGCGTAAACACCAATACCTTTTCCTGTTTGGCGGCGATCACCTCGGCTATTTCGCGCAGGCGCGCGAATTTGCCGCTGTCGGCCTCGGCCCACGCAGCGTCACCCAGCCATTGCGACGGGTGATTGCAAATCTGCTTGAAGCGCATCAGGAACGCCAGCACCACGCCTTTGCGGCGGATATCCTGAGCGAGTTGGAGTTCAGCCGCCAGCGCTTTCACCGCTTGCTGATACAACGCGGCCTGCGCTGGGCTGAGATGGCAGTACGCCTTGACTTCGGTTTTGTCGGGCAAATCGGCGATCACCAATTTGTCGGTCTTCAGGCGCCGCAGAATGTACGGACGCACCAGCTCGCGCAGCGGGCCGTAGTGATTCGCCTCCGCCAGGCGCCGCGCGTAGGTGGAGAACACCTTGCCCGAGCCCAGCAGGCCGGGATGCGTAAAGTCGAATATCGACCACAAGTCCGACAGCCGATTTTCGACAGGCGTGCCGGTGAGTGCGATGCGCGTGTGCGATTTTAGTTGCTTCACCGCGCGCGTTTGTTTAGCACCAGGATTTTTGATTGCCTGCGCTTCATCCACCACCACCAGCCGCCACGGCATGCTGGCCAGCGCGGGTAAGCGCGAGAGTGAGGCGTAGCTGGTGATGACCAGATCCACCTTCGCCAAGCGGTTTTCGTCAAGCGCGCGCAACTCGTCCACGGGCATGACGGAGGGATGCGCCACCAGCGCGTTCAAGCTCGGCGCGAAGCGTTCGATTTCCGCGGCCCAATTGGCGAGCAGCGAAGCGGGCGCGACCAGCAGACTGGTGTGCGGCTGTTTTGCCTGCTCACGTTTCAGTACCAACAATAACGAAATGATCTGGATGGTTTTGCCCAGTCCCATGTCGTCGGCCAGGCAAGCGCCCAAGCCGAGCCGGTGCAATAGATACAGCCACCGCAAACCTGCCTGTTGATACGGCCGCAATATGCCCTGAAGTTCGGGGCCGGGGTCTATCGGCGCCAGTCCATCCGGGCCGCGCAGGCCTTGCAGCGTTTGCGCGAGCCACGGCCCGGCGACAACTTGCGACCACTCGGGGTCGGCGGCTGCGGCTTCTTCAACCGCGGCACCGGCGGTGAGGCGCATCGCTTCACCGAACGCGATTCCGCCTTTGGCAGCAGCTTGTTCGATATCGTGAAAGCGTTCGAGCATGCGGCCGAGTTTTGCTTTATCGATCTCGACCCAGTGTCCGCGTATCAGTTGCAGTCCGTTGCCCCCGGCCAGCAATTTTTTGATATCCGCCGCGGTGAGTTGTTCGCCGTCGAGTGTAACTTCGACGTTGAAATCGAGCAGCGCATCTTTGCCGAGCAATGACGGCGGCTTGCCGCCCACGGTAGCCCTGACCTGCGGGCGCGGCGGCCGGCCTGTGCGCCACGCGCCCGGCGCACGCACCACGATGCCGGCGGCTTCAATCTGCGGCACATCGGTGAGAAACTGGTACGCATCAACCGGCGTCCAGCGCAACGGATGATAGATGTCACCGTCATCCACCATCGACCGCAGCCACGCGCAGTGCTCGGCGGCGCGCTGCACCGGCGCCAGCAGCGACAACAACCGCGCGCGGTTGCCGCTGCCGGAATATTCACGCAGCGCTTGCGCCAGCGGCAGGTGCTGGGCTTTGCCTTGCGCCGACAGTCGGGTGGTATAGGTGGCGAGAAAAGCAAACGGCGCATCCTCGTCTTTGCGATTCTCGGCGAGATTAAAGTGTACGCGGCCAATCAGATGCCACGCCGGGTGAAGGCGTTTGAGAAAGTCCTCGAGCGACAATGTCGATTCCGCCAACGCCACATGGAAGGCCGTATCGAGTTCCTGCCACAACGCCTGCAGCACTTCGGCGCTGAGGTACTCCACACCCGGCATCGGCGGCGCGTCCGCCGCAAGTGCTGATAGATTATCCGGCGGCGGGGTCGCTGCCTTTGCGGGCGCTTCAGGTGCAGCGCACAGTGTGGTGACATAGCGCGCGCCAAAATCACGCCAATAGCCAAACTGTGGCGGCAGCGCGGTACCCACCTCGCCCGCTCCAAGCTGCAACAACAAATGGCCCGCGCCGCGTGCCGCCGCTTGCGCGAGTCGGTCTTGCAAGTCTTCAGCGAGACTTAAAGCGTCCGCATCCCGCGCCAGCAGCAGGCGCCCGTGCGGGGTGATTAGCGGAGCGAGTGGGCCGGAGGGCATCGGCGCGGCGATCTACAACGTAACTAAACGAGTTGCATTCTTGCCCGTAGTGACGCCGTTCGCCGGGCCTTCATTCACGAGCGGCTGCACCCATGCTTCGGGGAAAAAAAGGGGTGTGGGTATCGATAGTATTCATGTTTGCGCTCGATAGAATGACCGGATTGTATTAGAGTCCAGCATCGATTTGTTGAACAAGGTTTGAACATGCGTATCGGCATTTTGTTACCCCATCGCGGCGTGATTCTGCAATCGGCGCGGCGCCCGCGGGTGGAAGACTGCTGGACCATCGCGCGCCTGTGCGACGATGCGGGCATGGACGTGTGGGTGGGCGACAGCGTGGTGGCCAAGCCGCGGCTGGAGCCGTTGACCACGCTCGCCTACGTGGCCGGCATTACCAAACGCGCGCGGCTCGGCACGGCGGTGTTGCTGCCGGCGTTGCGCCAGCCGACGGTGCTCGCGCATCAGCTCGCCAACCTCGATCAGATTTCGCAGGGACGGCTGGTGCTGGGCCTCGGTGTGGGCTGGGGCATGCCGGCGATTGTGCGTGAGTGGGAAGCCTGCGGCAAAAACCACAAGCGCCGCGTGAAGGATCTCGAAGAACACATGAGCGTGTGGCGCAAGCTGTGGAGCGGCGATCCAGTCACGCTGGAAGGCAGCGACTTCAAGCTCACTGAACACACCATCGGCCCGCTGCCGTGGAACGTGGAAGGCCCTCCGCTGCTGGTCACCGCGGGTAATCGCGGCGAGATCATTCCCGCGCAAATCGAGCGCGTCGGCAAATTCGGCGACGGCATTATCACCACCTACGTCAACGAAGACGACATCCGCAACTTGCGCGTGGTGTGCGGCGAAGCGATGGCGCGGCACGGAAGGCCGCGGGCG
>JAYUAH010000645.1:0-3407 GCA_043741415.1 Betaproteobacteria bacterium | reverse complement strand
GCCGATAGCGCGCCTCGATACCAAGCTTGGCCAGCGCCTGAACATAGGGCCCAAAAACACGCTCACCGCCAGAGCCACTATCCAGATACTCCACCACGAATGCCTCGCCCTTGGCGTTACGCAAAGCGCCATCGCGATACGTCCACCCCGCCGCTTCGAGCAGAGCTTTGGCTTTGCGCAGATTGTCGCGCAGGCTACCGGGCGCGGCGCTAGACGGTGGGGAGGGCACCGGCTGCTCAAATACTGCTGCCGGCAATTTACCCCGCAACGGCGCCAGCACGTCGAGCTCATCCGCACCGGGCAGACTCTTCGCCTCGAAATCACTGCTGGTGAAAAAACCGCGAACGCGCGCGTATGAACCGTAGAACAGTTGCCGATTCATCCATTCAAAGTCGAAGGCGAGCCCCAGCGCTTCGCGCACGCGTACATCCTTGAATTTCTCGCGTCGTGTATTGATCAAAAAACCCTGAAAATCTCCGGCATTCTTCGACTTCAGATGCACCCGCACCAGTTCACCGCTGTCGAATTTCTTTCCTTTATAAGCGCGCGCCCAGTCGCGCGCCGAGAACACCTCGACGTAATCGAACTCGCCCGCCTTGAAAGCTTCGGTTTGCGCGGTGTTGTCCTTGTAAATTTTGTAGGTAACACGGTCGAAGTTAAACATGCCACGCCGCACATTCAGGTCGCGCGCCCAATAATTGGGGTCGCGATCGTAACTGATGTCGCGCCCGAAGTTCATGCGCCCGATTTTGTACGGACCGCTGGCGATCGGCTGTTCGGTAATCACCTGATCAAAGGGCTTTCCGGCGCCCCACGCCTTGCTGAATACCGGAAGACTGCCGACCAGCAGCGGCAATTCAGCGCTCGCGTGCTTGAAGTCAAAGCGTACGCTGAGCGGCCCGGTAACCACCGCCTGTTTCACATCGCCGAAGACCACACGGTACTGCGGCGCGGCCTGCTTGCTCATCAGCGTGTCAAACGTATGTTTGACATCGGCTGCGGTCACCGGTGTGCCATCCTGAAATCGGGCTAGCGGATTGATACGAAACGTTACCGCAAGCCGATCTTCGGCTACGTCTACGTCTTCCGCCAGCAGGCCATACGCGGTGGTGGGTTCATCCATGGTCCCGATGAGCAGTGTTTCGAACACCAACGTGTTAAGGCCCGCTGGTGCCGCGCCCTTGAGCGTAAAGGGATTGAACTTGTCGAAATTGGTCAGGCGCGTGGGCGCCACGAGTTCGATGGCGCCACGCTTGGGCGCCTGCGGATTGACCCAATTGAAATGCGGGAAGCCGGCTGGATATTTGATGTCCCCGAACTGGGCGTAGGCGTGTCCCGCCTGCACTTGTCGTGACAGCAGCATCGCCATTGCGAGCACGCACAGGATGGCGCCCTGCTTCATGGTGCGGCTGGTGTCGTCACGTCGATCTCAGCGCCTGGCATCGCCGCCAACAACTGCCGTGTATACGGATGGCGGGGATTCGCATAAATCTCATCAGCATCCGCCATTTCAACAATCGCTCCGTCCTGCATCACCATCACTTCATCAGACATGTATCTCACCACCGCCAAGTCATGCGAAATAAAAATGTAGCTCATGCCGAATTCGTCCTGCAAGTCCTGCAACAGGTTCAACAACTGCGCCTGCACCGAGAGATCGAGCGCCGATACGGCCTCATCACAAATCAATACCTCGGGTTGCAGGGTCAGGCAACGCGCAATCGCGATACGCTGGCGTTGCCCGCCCGAGAACTCGTGAGGATACTTGAAGAATGCCGCTTCCGGCAGTCCTACTTTGCGCAGCAATTCGAGCGCCAGCTCGACACGCTCGCGCTCGTGGGCGCCGATGGCGTGTATGCGCATGGGTTCTATCAGGATTTGGCCGGTGGTGAAGCGCGGATTCAGTGAAGCGTACGGGTTTTGGAACACGATCTGGATGCGCCGTTTGTAAGGCATCGCCTGTTGCGGCGTCAGTGACAGCAAATCTTTGCCGTCGAACAGCGCCGTGCCGCTGGACGCTGCGGTAAGCCGCATCAAGGATAACGCCATGGTGGTTTTGCCCGAGCCCGACTCACCGACCACGCCCAGTGTTTTGCCTTTGGCCAGTTTGAACGACGCGTTTTTCAGCGCCTTGAATTCACGTCTGCGGAACAAGCCTTCGCGAAAGTGATAATTTTTCGATAAATCACTGACTTCAAGAATGATGGCCTCACCACCACTTAAACCGCGCGTGCGCTCTGGAACTTCCACAGCGCAAGGCGACTTGCCCAGAAAATCCTCCACCACCGGCAAGCGTTGCGGACGCCGATTCAGCGGCGGACGGCAGGCCAGTAGCGCCCGCGTGTAAGCGTCTTGCGGCTGATTGAAAATCTGCTGCACACTGCCGTGCTCGCGAATCTCACCGTCGCGCATCACCACCACGCGATCCGCCACTTCCGCCACCAAACCCAGATCGTGGGTGATAAACAACATTGCCATATGGCGCCGCTGCCGTAATTGCGAAAGTAAGCTAAGTATTTGTTTTTGAACAGTAATATCTAAAGAAGTCGTGGGCTCGTCGGCGATCAGCAAACGCGGTTCGCAGGCTATCGCCATCGCAATCATCACGCGCTGCTGCTGCCCGCCGGAGAGCTGATGCGGATAGGCATCAACGCGAATATGCGGATCGGGTATGCCCACCTCACCCAACAGTTCAACCGCACGCGCGCGCGCCGTCTTTGCACTCAGACTCAAATGTTTTTTCAACACCTCGATCAACTGAAAGCCCACGCTGAACACCGGGTTCAGCGAACTCATCGGCTCCTGAAACACCATCGAAATCTCGGCGCCGCGCAGAGCGGTGATTTCGCGCGGTGTCATCCGCAGCACGTCGCGATTGCGATAGTTGATCACACTACCCGACAGCACACGCGCATTCGCCACGGGTAGCAGGTTCAGGATCGACAACGCCGTTACGGATTTGCCGCTGCCGGATTCACCCACCAGCGCCACGGTTTCATTGGCATTGACCTCAAAGCTGATGCCCTTGACGGCATGCAATGCCACACCGTCGTCGAGCCTGAAATCGACTTTCAGGTTGCGCACGTTGAGCAAGGCGTCTTTGAGTTCGGCGCTCATTTGAGTTTCGGGTCCAGCGCATCGCGCAGCGCATCGGTGAACAGGCTGAACGCCGTCATCAGCACCGCCATCGCCGCGGTGGCCGACGCAAGCTGCCACCATTTGCCCAGTATCAACTCGCTCTGCGACTCGTTCAACATGCTGCCCCACGACACGGTGTCGACACCCACGCCAAAGCCGAGAAAACTCAGGATCACTTCCGATTTAATGAACAGCACCACGTGCAGCGACAATTGCACCAGCACCACGTGGCTCACATTGGGAAAAATTTGCGTGAACATGCGGTTGGC
>JAYUAH010000644.1:0-3407 GCA_043741415.1 Betaproteobacteria bacterium | reverse complement strand
GTTAAGGGGCATTTGTCCAACGTGTTCCAGAAATTGGGCGTGCCGGACCGGCTCAAGCTGGTGCTCTATCTCAGCGGCGGTCGATAGCCACAGACAAGAGATATTCGTAAGTAATTGTTTTTAAACAATAAATTAATATGGCGCGATGGGTCAATTTTTGATTAAATCTTATATTAATGCAGGTTTGAAGGGTGGTTCCTGGTGAGCGCCGTGACATAACGGCCGGCTAAAGTCAGAATAAAACCCAATAATTGGAGTCAGGCTGGCACGAGGTATCGCTGGGGAGTACTTGGGTGATCAATTTCGTGTATGCCGCTAGGGCTCGAGTCGTACGATGCGTTTAAAAATAAGGGGAGTGGTCTTGCATAAAAAGAATAGTCCAACAATTAAATTGCTGGCGATGGCAGTTGCCTTGGGGTTCAGTAACTTGGGGCATGCCGAAACCCTGCGCGAAGTTGTGCAGATCGCGGTGGAGACCAATCCGCTGATTGGTCAGGTAGCGAAACGTAAAGATGCTGCCGACGCGGCATTCGAGGCGGCCAAGAGCGGCTATTTTCTCAAGCTCGACTGGCAGGCAGGCACTGGCATAGAGCGCAGCCAGAATTCCAGCACGCTGCCCACAGGACGCCAGTGGGTGCGCTTGAATCGCCAGGTCGACACCATGGTGGCTAACCAGATGCTGTGGGATGGCTTGGGTACGCGCTCTGAAGTCGAACGCCGGCGGGCAATTTCCGATGCTGCGGCGTACAAGGTGCACAGTGCCGCGGAAGACGTCGCGTTGCAGGCTGTCGACGCCTACCTCGATATGTTGAAGAACAAGGAATTGCTGGGTTACGCCCGCGAAAACTTTCAAGCGCATCAAAAAACGTTTGATCAGGTCAAGCTGCGCAGTGACAAAGGCGTGGGCCGCCGTGCCGACCTGGATCAAGTCGAGGCACGCCTGGCGCTGGCGTCGTCGAACGTGCAGGCCGCGGAGAGCACCCTGCGCGATGCCGAGATAGCGTTTCAGCGGGTGGTGGGCCGCAATCCGATTGCGCTGACCGAGGTGCAGGAGCCAAAGCAGCTTCCCAACAGCGTGGACGAGGCGGTCAAGACTGGATTTTCCAATCATCCGACGCTTAAATCAGCGTATGCCGACATTGTGCAGGCCACCGCCCAGCGTGAGCTTGCGCGCTCGCTGTGGTCGCCGCGCGTGGAAGCCGAAGCCAGTTATAGCAATAACTTCAATCTCGACGGCGTGCCCGGTCCCAACCGCGACCGAATGATTATGCTGTTCGTCAAATGGAATCTGTTCCGCGGCGGCTTCGACTATCACCGCCTGCGCGAAACCGCTTACCAAATTGACGAGGCCACCGAGATTTCACGCAATACCACGCGCCAGGTGGAAAACGCCGTGCGCGTCGCGCACAACGCGTACGTCACGGCGCAAGAACGCCTGCCGGTGCTGGATCGCTATGTCAAATCAAGCGACGCCACCCGCGCGTCCTATGCGCAGCAGTTTTCAATTGGACAGCGCACCTTGCTCGACTTGCTGAGCTCCGAGAACGAATACTTTACCTCGCGCACCACCTATGCCACCGGCAAGTATATTGCGCTGTCGGCGAAATACCGCACCTTGAACGCGATGGGGTTGCTGCTGTCGACGTTCGACATCAAACAACCCGACCAGGCAAGCTTGCTGCCGCGGCGTTGATTGAAGCCGCGCGCAATCCCGGAGGCGCCGCGTGCGCCTCTTGTTTTTTGCGGCATACTAGACGCTTAGACTAACCGTGCGGAGCGCGCATCATGCCTTACGTAATCCGGGACGCCGAAGGGAAAATCGTCCAGGTGTTTGATGAACCCGTGACCGGCGCTGCCGAACGCATAGCGCCGGATTCCCCTGAAATGAAAGCTTATCAGCAAGACCACACCGCCAGTACCGTCGAAGCGTTGCGGCGCCAACTCGCACACACTGACAGCGGCATGGCGCGGTTGGTGGAAGACCTGATCGATGTGCTGATCGGCAAGGGCGTGATCAAATTTACCGATTTGCCGCCCGCGGCGGGTGCCAAGTACCTGGGGCGTTTGTCCACGCGCGAGCGCATGAATGCGGTAAAAAGCATTATTGTCGCTGCGGATGACATTATCTGAAGTCGTTACCATGGCGCTGCAGCGTTTGATTTTGTTTTTTCTGGCGGTGCTTGCCAGTACGGCATTCGCGCAACCGTCGCCGGTTGCACCGCGTAGCCCGCCGCTCGCAAACGATGTTCCGCCGTTGTCGCAACCGGTTATCGAGGTGGCGGCGTTTCGCGTGGCGCCGGTGGCGGCAGGTGCGATCGACGCCCGTGCAAAAAATACACCGACGGTCATTGCGCGCCTGCCACTCACCGCTGCCGGCGCGAAAAACGGCGAGCGCGTGATCGAAGTGCGCGCGCAGAAAAGCGAGCATTGGGACGATCTGCTGCGGCGCGTGGCGAACACGCTGCCGGTGAAATTGCCGGCGGGCGCGGCAGAGGCCCGCCAGCAGGCGATGCCGCGCTTGCTGCCCGGCACGTACCTGCGCGCACGGGCGGCAGCCGATGACGCGATCGAGATCGATTACGTCATCACGCCGCAAGAGGCCTACGCGTTATACGTTAACCATGCCGCGCTGCAGGTGCGGCCGTTGGCCGGCGATCCGCGACTCGTTGAACGCATGCGTGCCGACCCGTCCAAGGCCTCGCTGTTTACCGCAACCGATGCCATCGGCCTGCCCGAAAATATCGCGCTGCAACTGACCGAGATATTTGCGGGTGAAGTGGATTTTTTGCGTGAGCTGCATCAAGGCTATCGCTGCGCCGTGGTGTATGAGGCGCACTATCGCGAGGGATTCATTGAAAATTCCGGACGCATACTGGCGGCGGAACTTGAAGTCGGCAAGCGCACGTATCGCACCTACTACGCGCTCGATCAACACGGTCAGGGCGCGTACTTCGACAGCAGCGGCAAAAGCTCGCAGCGGATATTTTTACGTTCGCCGCTGGAATTCACGCGTGTGACATCGGACTACACACTGGCGCGCTTTCACCCGATACTCGGCCTGTGGAGCGCGCATCGCGGCGTGGATTATGCGGCGCCTACCGGCACCAAAATCATGTCGATCGCCGATGGCGTCGTCGAATTTGTCGGGCCGCGCGGCGGTTATGGCAACCTGGTGGTGATACGACATCAGGATAAATTCCAGACCTACTACGCCCACATGAGCGCCGTTGCACCGAAGCTTGCAGCCGGCAGCAAAGTCACGCAGGGCGAAACCATCGGCTTTGTCGGTATGACGGGCCTGGCTACTGGACCCCATTTGCATTTCGAATTCCATGTCAGAGACGCATCAGGTGCATGGGCCTCGGTGCCCGCGCCTGACATCGTCGCGACCACGCGCATCGCCGCCC
>JAYUAH010000643.1:0-3419 GCA_043741415.1 Betaproteobacteria bacterium | reverse complement strand
CTTGATCGGCCAAGCCGGGCGTGCCAGCGGCCAAGCATGGGATGCGCGCGTGCAACATCCGTGCGCGCCGTACCGCGAACTCGGTGTGCGTATCTCCGGCCAGCAGGGTGGCGACGTTGCCGCGCGCGTGGGGCTGCGCTTTACTGAAATTTATGAATCCATACGCCTCTCGCGGCTGATCGTGGACCGTTTACCACTGGGCGAAATTAACGCGTCGGTGCCGGTGCCGCCGGCCGGCAAGATGGGTATCGGCTGGGTCGAAGGCTGGCGCGGCGACGTGTTTGTAGCACTGGAAACCGCAAGCGACGGGCGCATTGCGCGCTGCCATCCGCGCGACCCCTCGTGGCACAACTGGCCGTTGCTGGAACACGCAATACTCGGCAACATCGTACCGGATTTTCCGTTGATCAATAAATCGTTTAATCTGAGTTACGCGGGGCATGATTTATGAAAAATTCTCAGCGCACAAGTTCTTACCGCAAAGACGCGAAGGCGCAAAGAACATACGCAAAGAAGTTCCGGGGCAAATACGTCGTTGGGGTGCTTCGCGGCCCTTTTGCGTCTTTGCGCCTTTGCGGTTAAGTATTTATGCTGCGAATCCTCACACAAATCGCCAAAACCGGCATCAAGACCGAAGCCTATCCGCAGCCGGACGACGCGCTGCGCGTGACGGCGGCGCGATTGCAGGCCGCAGTGCTCGAACGTTTTCACGGCGCGCTCGCGATACGCCATGTCGATGCCGGTTCGTGCAACGGCTGCGAGCTGGAAATCAACCAGTTGAGTTGCCCGACCTACAATCTTGAGGGCCTAGGCATCAAGTTCGTCGCCAGTCCGCGCCACGCCGATATGTTGTTGGTGACCTGCCCGGTATCGCGCAACATGGCGGTCGCATTGAAGCGCACCTATGATGCGACGCCCGATCCGAAACTGGTGGTGGCTATCGGCGATTGCGGTTGCAGCGGCGGCATTTTTGGTGAGAACTACGCCAGCCGCGGGCGTGTGTCGAATGTGATCCCCGTCGATGTCGCCGTGCCGGGATGTCCGCCATCGCCGGTGGCGATCATGCAGGGGATATTGACGGCGCTCGCAGGCGGGCAGCGATAGTTCCGTAACTATTTGTTTTTATTGAGTTTTTTTATTTAAATAAAACGCCCCTGGCAGGGTGTTGTGGTGTGGCGGAGAGGGAGGGATTCGAACCCTCGAAGGCCTTACGACCTTTCCGGTTTTCGAGACCGGTACATTCAACCACTCTGCCACCTCTCCGGCAGGCGCGGATTCTAACAGAATCAGCTTACGCAGAAAATTAAATGGCCATACCCCATCGTCTTTTTGTCGTTGGCACGCGAGATGCGTGTTCCACCCCGTTGCGTGCGGTAGCGACTGGCGCGGCGGCATCAATAGGCTTTGTCGCCTTTTAGTACCACCCACAAGGTCTTGGCGACGATGTAGGCGTCGAAGCGCAGTGACCAGTTGCGCAGGTAATCCAGGTCATAGCTCACGCGCTCCCGCATCTGTTGCAGGGTTTCGGTTTCACCGCGCAAGCCATTGACCTGGGCCCAGCCGGTAATCCCCGGTCTGACCTTGTGCCTGAGCATATAGCCGGTAATCAGCTTACGGTACATTTCGTTGTGCGCGACGGCGTGCGGCCGGGGGCCGACGACGCTCATGCGGCCCTGTAGCACATTGACGAGTTGCGGCAATTCATCCATCGACGTCTTGCGCAGCAACGCGCCAAAGCGCGTCACCCGTTCGTCATATCTTCTGGCCTGTGTGATGGTATCTCCGTCTTCCGTGACGGTCATGGTGCGAAATTTATAGACGACGATGTCTTTGCCGTCGACGCCGTAGCGCCGTTGCCGGAAAATGACCGGCCCCGGTGAACTTAGCGTAATACCCAGTGCAATCAGCAGCAGCAGCGGCGACACCAGCACCAGCGTGGTGAGCGAGAAAATCATGTCGCTCGCGCGCTTGAATACGCCATCCAGGCCGGTAAACGGGGTTTCGCATACGGCGACCACGGGTAATCCATTCACCGTGTCGACGCGTCCCTGAATCAGGTCGGTGACGAATATATTGGGCACGAAATAGATCGACGACGTGGTGTCGTGCAACCCCTCGAGCAGCGCCTCGATACGCGGCTGATGAATCATCGGCAACGAAATATAAATAAGGTTGATATTGTGTTCGTTCGCATAACGCGGCAGATCCTGCAATTTGCCGAGCACGGGATAGCTGTGCTGCTCTTTGAGTTCATCGTCGGGGCGGTCATCAAAAAAGCCGACCATGGACAAATGCGTGGGGAGCTCGTCGATACGCCGGGCCAGTTCAATGCCCTGCTCGTTTACGCCCACCACCACCGCACGTTTGGGCGGACCCAGGAGTTGCGCGATGGCCGGCTTCGAAAACCGCAACAGCACCTGTGCCGTAAATTGAACCACGGGCGCGATACACCACCAGACCAGCAAGAGCGTGCGATCGAAATAGATGAGGGTGCCGGTGATCCAGCCCAGGCCATAGAGCAGTCCCGATACCGCAAGCCAACTGGCGAAAATATGCCGAGCAACGCCAGCTATGGTTTTAGTCAGGTGCAGATGACTGCGAAAAGTAAGCGTAAACACGGCGAGCCCCAGGAGCAGGTGGGGTGCAGAAATTTTTCCGTGCAGGATCAGCGTGACCAGCAACAGCGACGCCACTAACGCCAATGGGTTGAAGAATATTTCTGTCAGCTTCAATAGCCAGTCGCGCCCGCTCTGCGAACTGACGACACCGCGATAGGTGATGGGCGTGTAGGCTCTTTGGGGAAGCACGGCCGATTTCTGCCGCCGCCGCCGCTCCAATACCGGTGCATTCGCACGGCGCCGTTCGACGAACGGTGTGCTGCTATCGCGCCGCTCCACGCCGCGCCGCTCTCCGCTGCGTTGCTGTCCGCTGCGTTGTTCCACGCTGCGCCGTTCGATGACGCGTCGCGCGACGACGCGCCGTTCCACGAAATGTGTATCCGTCATCAGCCCGACCTTATGCCGGGCAAGCTGTTGACGGCAAGGCGCCAGGCGGTCTCACTAGATGAACTAGGGGAAGCGGCACAGCATGCTCCCGCTGCGGGCGCGAGCGAGTACCGTCGCGGCCTACACGGCGTTCTTTTTTTTCCAGACATCTGCTACGTACTCCGAAATTATTGTTGATTTTGTAAAGTGCGTAGGGCCTTACTACGCCGGCGTATGCGCCATTATTCCCAACCGACCAACGAACCCAGTTCCCTGTCTGCTCGATTCGTTACAGCTTGGTGTACGAGGTAACGACTAATGGGCACCTCTAAAAATTCGCCCCGATTCGATAATATCAGTAAGCGGCCAAGCGAACTGAAACGTTAAACGCGAAGGCACACCAAAACGCGAGCGCAGAATATGGGACATCAAATA
>JAYUAH010000642.1:0-3422 GCA_043741415.1 Betaproteobacteria bacterium | reverse complement strand
CAATCACCGCTTTGATGTAATCGCTGTTGCGCGCGGCCACACACAGGCCCACTACGTCAATCAGCAGTTCCTCGATGCGTGTGCGAACTGCCGCGGGAATGGTACTGATATCAAGCGCAAGCGCTTGATCCGCAAGGCGCTCGGCGATGGAATCGGCCACGTCAATACCGCCTAGGCCGCGGGCCGTTGCGTTTTTTTGTAACGGCCGATCGGTACCAACTCAGCCGTGGTGCCGCCGGGCGCGCGAAACTTCACTGGAATCACGCCGGGATCGCTGATGATTTCGCATCCTTGCTGCTTGATCTGCCCAGTGTATTTTTCGATGTCATCCACTTCAATCGCGAAGTGATGAATGCACGGGCCTGCGCCCGAGGCGTTGGATTCCGCCGACTGCGTGCCGTCGTCGTATTTGATCAGCGTGAAATCCATGGCGCCGTCGGTGAGATGGCGCGACAGATGATCGCGCGTCTTGCGCGTTTCGACTTCCCAGAAGCCGAATACCTTTTGATAAAACGCGGTGGTTTCTTCGAGGTTTTCAACTTTGAGCGCCATGTGTACGATGCGATTTTCCATATCTCTCTCCTAAAATTCGTAGCCCGCGGCCGCGAGCATCGGCTTTGCCGCGGGCGACGTCAAACGTGAAATAAAATCCTGCGCGGCAGCAACCTGCGCACTGTTCGCGACACAGCCGGCCGCATACGTGGCCTTAGCCTGAAATTCATCGGGTAATGGCGCGACGTAGGTCACGCCCTTGATGGGTAGTATTTCGGTGTTTTGCGTGATGCCGATTACCCCGGCGTCGCCTGCGGCGGCCATCCAATTCATCGCGGCATTGCCGTTGGGAAAAAATTTGAGGCGATCTTTGAGCGCGTCTGCAATGCCCAATTTTTCCAGGCACGCCATCACGATCTTCCCCGCGGTAGCCACTGCCGGATCGGGAAACACCAGCACGCTCGCCGCGAGCAAACTTGCACGCAGACTAACCGCAGTCGTCACATCGGGTTTGGCCACACCCGCGCGCACCGCGACGCCGGTGCCCACGCGGCCCAAATCGCAGCGTGCGGGTGCGACGAACCCGCATGCGATTAATTCATCGATCATCGTATCGGTGAGCACCATTACGTCGACCGGCGCGCCGCTATTGCCACTCAGGGCGCGCGCTTTCATTGCGCCCACCGCGCCATACTCGGCCACCACCTGGTGGCCGGTGTCGCGCGTAAAGGGCGTGATAATGTTCGCGACTACTGCTTGCGCAGCGCCTGCGCTCAATACGTGTAAAGTGGCCATCGGCAAGAGAGCGGCTACGCGCTTCGGTCCATACTGAAAACGGGAGCGCGAAGTTTAGCACAGGGCACCGTTGATTCAGCGTGCTTCCCTTCCCTTCGCACCGCGCGCTCGGTAGTATGCTCATCAACCTGAAAATTCTGCTGCATGAAACCCCTGCACACTGCGCGCCACGCCGCCGAAGCGCACCTGATACGCGGCTATCTCGAATCCCAAGGCATCAACGCCCTGGTGCGCGGCGAACATCTGCTGGGCGGCATTGGCGAACTGCCCGCGGATCTGTGCAAAGTATGGGTGATTGCGGACAGTGATTTCGAACCTGCCGCCGCGCTGCTGCGCCAGTTTCTGCAGGGCGAAGCCGCACGCGTGTACGCCCACCAGCGCTGGCGCTGCGCGCCCTGCGGTGAAGACATCGAAGGCCAGTTTACGCATTGCTGGCGCTGCGGCGACGCGCGGCCTGAATGATGGCAACGTCTATGCAAGCCGCATGGCGATGCCTATGGCATGTGGCTGCTACGCGACCCTCACGCTCTATAGAACAAAAAATTAAATAAAATCAAATAGTTACGATATACCGCACTCATACGACGAACGCACGGTGCAAGGCGCTCGCCAGCGTCTACCGCATCGCGGATTGCGCTACACTGTGGGTATTGCCCTTGTGGCGAGCCCCCCCTTGATTAGCGCTGCGGAGAATCATGGCAGGTTTTTCCATCATCCCGAAAGACAACAGCCGGCAGGCACTGCGACTGAAGCGTTATTTCGTCGCGGTTTTGAGCTCGCTGGTAGTGCTCAGCTTTCTGGCTGCGGTGCATATCAACGGCTTCATGCCGTTGGAGGGCCTGCAGTGGTCCGCAGCAGGCATGCTCCTGTTGTTTGTCGTGTTTTATGCGACGTTTCGATCGGGCCTGAATCTGAAGTTTGCCGATCCCAGCCTCACCGTCGCGCAAATGATGAGCGCTTTTTTTGTTATCACCATGGCCGCGTACTATATGCTAAGCGAGGCGCGCTCGCTCATTCTGCCGGTGCTGCTGATGATTTTTTACTTCGGCATCTATCGCCTGGATACCTGGACCATGACCATGCTGGCACTGGTCAACACTGCTTTTTATGGCGTGATGGTAGCGATGCTCTATCGCTACCGGCCCGACGCACTGGATATGCGCCTTGAATTTCTGCGCTGGTGGATACTCGCCGTGGTCTCCATGTGGTTTGGCCTGGCGGGCGGCCACGTCACTAAATTGCGCCGGGAACTGGCGCTGCGCAGAGCCGCCATAGAAGCGCTGCTGGAGCGCGATGACCTCACCGGTGCGGGCAACCGCCGCTTTCTTACGCACATGCTGGAGCAGGAAAAAAGCCGCGCCGACCGCATGGGTACGACCTTCTGCGTGGCGATGCTGGATCTGGACTACTTCAAAAAGGTGAACGATACCTACGGCCACCAGGCCGGTGACAACATCCTCAAAGTCTTCGTGCAAGTCGCACAGGCGGAACTGCGCAAAATCGATTACTTCGGACGCTATGGCGGCGAAGAATTCATGCTCATCATGTCGGATACCCGGCTGGAGGGCGCGCGAATCAATGCCGAGCGCCTACGTACCAATGTCGAAAGCACCCGCTTCAACTACATCGACCCGCAGTTGGTGCAAACCGTGTCCATCGGCATCGCCGAATACCAACGCAACGACAGCATCGATCAAATTCAGTTGCGTGCGGACAAGGCGATGTACATGGCCAAGGCCAAGGGACGCAATCAGGTGGTGACGGATACCGGCAACGTCAAAGTCGCCACCTTCGGGCTGCGTCCGTAAGCGACGGTTAACGGCAACCCGCCGGTTATACCAATTCCATTTCATCAGCTCAATAATTATTCGTCGTTTTCCAAATGAAAATTGTCAGATAATTAATGAGCTATTGAAATAGAAATGGAATTACATCACCAGTTCCACCAGATACGGCCCGCTGCGTGCGAGACCGCGCTTGAACTGCACCGCGAGTTCATCCAAGTTGGTCGCGCGGCCAGCTTCAACGCCGTAGCCTTTTGCAATACTCAGCCAATCCACGTTCGGACGATCCAGCGTCAGCATATCGATTGCGCTGCGCCCCGGCGTGCCGGCGCCGACGTTAGCTAATTCACC
>JAYUAH010000641.1:0-8000 GCA_043741415.1 Betaproteobacteria bacterium | reverse complement strand
ACTTTGCGCGCACGCGATCAACAAATTGAACGGCAGCATCAGCGCGCGCAGCAACCCCTTGTCGCGCAAGCCGGAGAAGCGTATCCACGCCATCACGTAACCCTTGGGCGGCACGATGCGCGCTTCCATGCCCGCTTGCGAGCCCAGCCATACGATGCGCCAACCCTGCTCGCGCAAGTAATCCGCCACCGACATCGCGGGGTAGATGTGACCGCCGGTACCGCCGGCCATGATCATCAGGGTGCGGCTCATACTTTGAAACCGCGCGCGAGCTGGCGGCCTTCCCAATCAATACGCAGCAAAATCGCAATCGCCACACAAGTCGCGGTAATCGCGCTGCCACCGAACGACAACAGCGGCAAGGTCAAGCCTTTGGTCGGCAGCACGCCCATGTTGACCCCCATGTTGATAATCGCCTGCACGCCGATCCACAAGCCGATGCCCTGCGCCACCAGCGCCGCGTAGTGGCGCTCCTGCAACGCGGCACGGCGTCCAATCGCAAACGCGCGCACCACGATCCACCCAAACATGACGGCTATCGCCAGCACGCCGATGAAACCGAGTTCTTCGGCAATCACCGCCAGTAGAAAATCGGTGTGCGCTTCGGGCAGGTAAAAAAGTTTTTCCACGCTGGCGCCGAGGCCGACGCCGAACCACTCACCGCGGCCGAACGCAATCAGCGCATGCGACAACTGATAGCCCTTGCCGAACGGATCGGCCCACGGGTCGATAAAGCCGATCATGCGCTGCATGCGATACGGTGAAAACCAGATCAGCGCGCAAAAACCGATAATCAGCATCACAATCAGTCCGGCGAAGAGCTTCCAGTTCATGCCGCCGAGAAACAGAATACCCATCGCAATCACGGTGATCACCGCGAACGCGCCGAAATCAGGCTCGCGCAGCAACAGCGCACCGGTGACGAACATCACCGCGAACATCGGCAAGAACCCCTTGCGCAAACTGTGCATGAACGCCGCCTTGCGCGCGGTGTAATCGGCCGCGTAGAGCACGGCAAACACTTTCATCATTTCCGACGGTTGCAGATTGAAAACGACCAGCGGTATCCAGCGCCGCGCACCGTTCACCTCGCGCCCCACGCCGGGTATCAGCACCAGCGCCAGCAGTGCGAGGCCGAACACAAACAAGTACGGCGCAAAGCGTTGCCACACGTGCGTCGGCACCTGAAACGCAATCAAGCCCGCCAGCGCGCTGATGGCGACAAACACGCCGTGCCGCAGCAGGTAGTAGGCGGATTGATTGCCGGTGGCGCGTCCGGCTTCGGCAATCGCGATCGACGCCGAATACACCATCACCATACCCAGGCCCAACAACAAAATAGTGAGCCACACCACGGTGCGGTCGAACTCGGCAACGGTAGGCTGTGATTTGACGGCAGCGTAGAGCATGTCAGGACTCCTGCACGGCGAGTTGCCGCACCGCATCCACAAACACTTCAGCGCGATGCACGTAGTTGCGGAACATGTCGTAGCTGGCACACGCCGGCGACAGCAGCACGGCATCGCCCGGCTGCGCGGCGCGATAGGCGATTGCCACGGCTTCTTGCATATGCGTGGCGCGCAGCACAGTCACGCCTGTGGGTTTAAGCGCGCGCGCGATTTTCTCCGCGTCGCGCCCGATCAACACCACGGCGCGCGCGCGCGCGGCCACCGCCGCCAGCGGCGAAAAATCCTGGCCTTTGCCATCGCCACCAGCGATCAACACCACCGGCTGCTGCATGCCGCTGAGTGCCGCGACCGTGGCCCCGACGTTGGTACCCTTGGAATCGTCGAAAAACTCTATGTATTTGATTTTATTGATTTTTTCTACGCGGTGCGGCAAGCCCTTAAAAGCGCGTAATGCATTCGTCATCGCCGCATGCGACACACCGGCCACACTGCACAACGCGCCCGCCGCCAGCGCGTTCGCGGCATTGTGCAAGCCCGCCAGCCGCAGCTCGGCAACCGGCATCAGCGTCGTATCGCCTTGCGCCAGCATTTGCGTAGCACCTGCGCCGCGCAAACCCCATTCGCTATTTGATCGCGGTGCGGACAAGCCGAAAGTTGAAACCTTGCGCCCAGTGCGCGCCATTGCCATGCTGTGCGCGTCGTCGCGATTGAGCACTTGCACGCCGCGGCCCGCAAAAATGCGCGCCTTGGTTGTGCCGTAGTCGGCAAAACTATCGTAGCGATCCATGTGGTCTTCGCTCAAGTTCAGCATAGTCGCCGCAGCCGGTGTGAGACTCGTAGTCGTTTCCAATTGGAAACTCGACAGTTCCAACACAAAGGTATCGGGCATGCGCCGCCCGTCCTCGATTTGCGTCATCACCTCAAGCACCGGCAAGCCGATGTTGCCGGCCATCAGCGTATCCTGCCCCGCGGCTGCGCACATCGCAGCGCATATCGCAGTGACCGTGCTCTTGCCATTGGAGCCGGTCACCGCAATCACGCGCGCTGCGTCCTTGCGTGCACGCAGTGCCTGCGCAAACAGCTCCACATCGCCCACCACCGGCATGCCGCGCTGAATGGCCGGCGCCAATTCGCCCACGCGCGGATCGATGCCGGGACTCACCGCGATCATGTCGACCGCGTTGAAATTCTCGCGGCGAAACGCGCCCGTGTGCAGGCGAACGCCAGGCAACTCGCTGGCAAGCTGCACGGCAAACGGCGGCGCGGCGCGCGTGTCGGCGGCAGACACAAGCGCACCCTGCCGCGCCAACCAGCGCGTCATCGACATCCCCGTGTCACCCAGTCCCAGCACAAGCACCTTCTTTCCCTTTAGTAACATTGCCAACAGTTACCGCAGCTTCAACGTCGACAGTCCCACCAAAACCAACATCATGGTGATGATCCAGAAGCGAACAACCACTTGATTTTCTTTCCAACCTTTCAACTCATAGTGGTGATGCAGCGGCGCCATGCGAAACACGCGCTTGCCGGTCAGCTTAAAGGAGGCGACTTGAATAATCACCGACAGGGTTTCCACCACGAACACGCCACCCATGATGAACAACACGATTTCCTGGCGCACAATGACGGCGATAATGCCGAGGGCCGCGCCCAGCGCCAGCGCACCCACGTCGCCCATGAACACTTCCGCCGGGTAGGCGTTAAACCACAGGAACGCGAGGCCCGCGCCCGCGATCGCCGCACAGATCACCAACAGTTCACCCGCACCCGCTATGAAGGGGAACCCCAGATAACGCGCAAATACGGCGTTACCCGCGACATAGGCAAACACGCCCAGCGCACTGCACACCATCACCAGCGGCATGATCGCCAGGCCATCCAGACCGTCGGTCAAATTCACGGCATTGCTGGTGCCGACAATCACGCAGTAGGTGAGCGCGACGAATCCGAACACGCCCAGCGGATAGGCCACCACCTTGAAGAACGGCACGATCAATTGTGTTTGCGCGGGCAAGGTGCTGGAGTAGGCGATGTAACACGCCGCACCCAAACCAATCACCGATTGCCAGAAAAATTTGGTGCGCGCCGACAGGCCTTTGGGATTGCGGTGCACCACCTTGCGATAGTCATCCACCCAGCCCACCGCGCCGAAGCCCAGCGTCACCAGCAGCACGATCCACACGAAACGGTTGTGCAAATCCGCCCACAACAGCGTGGTCACCGTCACCGACACCAGGATTAGCGCACCGCCCATGGTGGGCGTGCCGGCCTTGACCAGATGCGTCTGCGGGCCGTCGTCGCGCACCGACTGCCCGATTTTGTAGGCGGCAAGTTTGCGGATCATCGCCGGGCCCACCATGAATGAAATAACGAGCGCCGTCAGGCTCGCCAGCACTGCGCGCAGCGTGATGTAATTGAACACATTGAACGCGCGGATGTCTTTCGCCAGCCATTGGGCAAGGTCTAGCAGCATTTAAAAACTCCCGGATTCTGCACGGCGGATGCGTGGTATGGCTTCATGCGTGCGCCTCGCAGGGTTCGACCGCGCACGCATCTACCACGCGTTCCATTTGCATGAAGCGCGAGCCCTTCACCAGCAGGGTCACGTCCGGCGCGAGCTCGGTTTGCACCTGCGCCAACAATTCGTCGATGCCCGCAAAATGACGCGCGCCTTTCCCAAATGCGGCGACGCTGTGCGCCGACTGTTCACCCAAGGCATACAGCGCATCGATGCCCGCGGCACGCGCATACGCACCCACTTCGGCATGACAGTCCGCGGCACGCTCGCCCAGTTCGCCCATATCGCCGAGCACCAGCAGACGGCGCCCCGGAGTCTGCGCCAGCACATCGATTGCCGCGCGCATGGATTCCGGATTGGCGTTATAGGTATCGTCGATCAGTGTGGCACCCGCGCGCGCGGCTTTGCGTTGCAAGCGGCCCTTGACGCCGCTGTACTGCGACAGGCCTGAGGCAATCGCCGCCAGCGGTACGTTAAGCGCAAGGGCTGCCGCGCACGCCGCCAGCGCATTGCGTACGTTATGCAGGCCCGGCGCGTGTAAGGTCGCGCGCACCGCGCCCGCGGGCGTGGTGAAATGAATGTCGCTGTGCATCGTATGCAGTTCGTAGCGCGCGCTGACATCGGCAGATGCATCAATACCGTATCGTAAGTACTTGTTTTTATTCAATAATTCTATCCAGAGCAGCGCATAGGTATCGTCGGCGTTGAGCACCGCGATACCTGCTGTGGCGAGGCCTTCGAAGATTTCGCCTTTCGCACGCGCAATCGCTTGCTCGCTGCCAAGATGTTCGATATGCGCGCGGCCCGCGTTGTTAATGAGCGCCACATCGGGCCGCGTCAATCGTGTGAGACGGCTGATCTCACCCGCGTGATTCATGCCCAACTCAATCACGGCGTAACGATGTTCGGCGCGCAATTCCAGCAACGTCAGCGGCACGCCGATTTCGTTATTGAGATTGCCGCGTGTGGCCAGCACCGCGCCGTTCGACGCGTCGCGCAGAATCGCGGCCAGCATTTCTTTCACCGTGGTTTTGCCGCTGCTGCCGGTGAGCGCCACTAAGGGCATGGTGAAGCGACTGCGCCACGCGTACGCGAGTTGCGTGAGTCCTTTGCGCGTGTCGTTGACTACGATCACCGGCAACCCCGCGGGTACTTGCGCAGCACCTTGCACATCCACCATCGCCGCTGCCGCGCCTGCGGCTTGCGCCGCCCCAAGATATTGATGCGCGTCAAAATGTTTACCGCGCAGTGCAATAAACAATTCGCCGGACTTGACGTTGCGGCTATCGGTACCCACCGCGGTAAACACGGGGTTGTCGCCGCGATGCTCGACGCCGAGCGCAAAGCCCGCTTCGGAAAGGCGCATCATGCGCGGTACCTCGCGAGCGCGGCCTGCACCGTCGCCGCATCGCTGTAGCGATGCCGCACGCCGTTGATTTCCTGATACGGCTCGTGGCCTTTGCCGGCGACGAGCACAATGTCGCCCGCACGCGCCGTGGCAATGGCTGCGGCCACCGCGCGGCCGCGTGGCTCGATGACTTCACACGGACGCGTAGTGCCCTCGAGTATTTCGGCGATGATGCGCAGTGGATCTTCGCTGCGCGGATTGTCGCTGGTGACAATGACCTGATCCGCGCGGCGTGTGGCGATGCGTCCCATCAGCGGGCGCTTGCCGCGGTCACGCTCGCCGCCGCAACCAAAAACACAGATGAGACGCCCATCGCCATTTTCTCTGCGTTTGGCTTGATGCAGAATGTCGCGTAAGGCGAGCAACATTTTTTCCAGTGCGTCGGGGGTGTGCGCGTAATCCACCACCACCAGCGGTCGCGACGCGCCGCCATACGACTGCGCGCGGCCCGGCACCGGCGTTAAGGCGCCGAGCACGCGCGCGGCCTCTTGCACGCTCGCGTCGCTCGCCAGCAGCACCGCCAGCGTGCCCAACAGGTTCGAGGCATTGAAGCGGCCGAGCACAGTGCTTTTCACGCGCAGCGATCCCCACGGCGTCACCGCGTCAAACGAAATACCGTCGAGCGCCATGCGCAGATTGCGCCCCTGCACTTGGGGCACGCGGCTGCGCGTGGCAGGCCGCTCAAAACCGAAACCGAGCACATTGACGCCAGGCCGTGGCTTGCGGCGTGCGAAGGCCGCACCGTAGCGATCGTCAAGATTGAACAGCGACCACTTCAACGTGTCCCACTCGAACAAGCGTGCTTTGGCGCGGCGGTAGTTGGCCATGCTGCCGTGGTAATCGAGGTGATCGCGTGTGAGGTTGGTAAACATCGCCACATCGAATTCGACGCCTGCTACGCGTCCTTGTTCGAGCCCGTGCGAGGACACTTCCATTGCTACCGCGCGTGCGCCATCGCAGTACCAGTCGCGCAGTTTGCCGTGCAGCCACGCGGCATCGGGCGTGGTGTTGGCGCCCGCTTCGAGCGCCTCCGGAAAACCGTTACCGATAGTGCCCGCCACCGCACAGCGCCGGCCCAGTTGATTGAACGCCTGCGCGATCCATTGACTGCATGAGGTTTTGCCGTTGGTGCCGGTGACACCCATCATCCACAGCCGCGAACTCGGACGGCCGTAGGCGTGATTGGCAATGGCGCCGATTTTATGACGCAAGCCGCGCACGCCATACTGCGCCACGCGCCACGATTTTTCCCATTTGAAATCAGCGGCGTCCCACAACACCGAGCGCGCGCCCGCCGCTACCGCGCCGGTAATGTAATCGCGACCGTCACGGCTTTCGCCGGGATAAGCCACAAAGGTGTCGCCCGGCCGCACCGCGCGGCTGTCGCTCACCAGGCGCGTGACGCCCAGCGCGTCGATGGCGCGCCAATCGATGGCTGCAGCAGCCTGTGCCGAAAATTCACGCCTCACCGCTGACTCCTCACGCCGTACTCCTCACGCCTCACGCACAACACTCAAACTTCCTCTTTGATCTCCGGCGCCGTCGGCAGCACCAGCCGCTCCAGCGGCGCGTCAGGCGCAACCCCCATCAGGCGCAAGGCACCGCCCACCACTTCGCTGAACACCGGCGCCGCCACCACGCCGCCGTAGTATTGCCCGCCGCGCGGCTCGTCGATCATCACGGCAACGACAATGCGCGGATTCGACACCGGCGCAAAGCCGACGAACGACGCAATGTAGCGGTTGGCGGCGTAACCACGGCCTTCCTGCTTGTGCGCGGTGCCGGTCTTGCCCGCCACACGGTAACCGGCCACGCGTGCCTGGGGCGCGGTGCCGCCCGGCTGCACCACCGTCTCCAGCATCTGGCGTAACGCTTGCGCCGTTTTCACCGAAATCACGCGCTTGGATGGCGGTGCGGCATCACTTTTGATCAACGACGGTGAGCGCAGTTCGCCATCCGTCGCAAATATGGTGTATGCGCGCGCCAGTTGCAGCAACGACACCGAGATGCCGTGACCGTACGCCATGGTCGCCTGCTCGATCGGCCGCCAGTGTTCATACGCGCGCAACCGTCCCGACACTTCGCCGGGAAACCCGGATTGCGGATGCGTACCAAAACCCACGCCGTTGAATAGATTCCACATCGTTTCCGACGGCAATTGCAGCGCAAGCTTGGCGCTGCCCACGTTGGATGATTTTTGGATCACCTGCGCCACCGTCAGCGCACCCTCGGGATGCGCATCGTGTATCGTGCGCGTGCCGATGGTCAGTTGCCCCGGCGCGGTCTGTATCACCGTGCTCGGCGTGACAATGCCCGCCTCCAGCGCGGTGGCAATGGTAAACGGCTTCAAGGTCGAGCCCGGCTCGAACAAATCGGTCACCGTGCGATTGCGTTTGCGCGCGGGGTCGACGCCGGCGCGCTGATTGGGGTCATACGTGGGAAAATTCGCCATCGCCAGCACTTCACCCGTCGCCACATCCAGCACCACAATGCCGCCGGCTTTCGCACGATGCTCGGTGATGGCTTTTTGCAATTCGCGGTACGCGAGATGCTGGATTTTTGCGTCGATGGTGAGCGTGATGCGCTCGCCGTTTTGCGGCGGACGGATACTTTCCGTATCCTCGACGATGTGGCCCTTGCGGTCCTTGATCACACGCCGAAAGCC
>JAYUAH010000640.1:0-8001 GCA_043741415.1 Betaproteobacteria bacterium | reverse complement strand
TGAAAGCGTTTTTTGTGCGCGACGACGCCATGCAGCCCAACTGGACGGGCGCTTTGAACATCGCGTTCATCCGCATTTTTTCAGATCATCCGTACACCCAAGTGCTGGGCATTTTTGAAGTGTCCGCGGTGAGCGGAAAAGCCGAAAATCAAAAAGGCGAACCCGGCCTGCATCACATACAATTGCGCCACGCCGGGCTGGATCATTTATTCAGCCGTTACGAAGCGCTGCGCGCGCTGGGCATCACGCCCATGCGCTCGTTCAATCACGGGCCGGGCACCAGCTTTTACCATCACGATCCGGATGGCAACACGATGGAATTATCGTCTGCTAATTTCGTCAATGAAGCAGACTATTTAGCTTACTTTCGTTCGGCGTCGTTTGCGAAAAATATCTCCGGTATTGAAATCGACGCCGCAGCTTACGTCGCAAAGTTTCGCGCCGGCACGCCGTAGGAAGAACTGGTGCGCATGCCGGCTGGATGAAGCTCAGTCCGCCTTCGCCCCCGAAGCCTTAACCACCGGCCCCCACTTCGCCAGTTCATCGCGTATGAATTTCGCGAAGTCTTCCGGCGAATTGGGTGCAGCCGCGTCGATACCGGCGCCGGCCATGCGCTCTTTCACCTCCTGCAAGCCGAGTATGCGATTTGCTTCGGCGTTGAGTTTGCTAATGATGGGCTTGGCCACACCTGCGGGCGCCATCATGCCGTACCAAATCGATGCGGCGACTTGCGGGTAGCCGACTTCTTTCATGGTCGGCACCTCGGGCAGCAGCGCCAAGCGCACGGGGCTGATGGCGGCGAGCGCGCGCGAGCGACCGGATTTGATGTGCGGCAGATGCGGTGCAATGGCGTCAAACGAGAACGCCACTTGCCCGCCGGCGACATCGGTGGCCGCAGGGCCGCTGCCTTTGTAGGGCACGTGCTGGATGTTGGCGCCAGTGGCGCTCTTGAACAATTCCCCGACCAGATGAGGCGCGCCGCCGGCGCCGGACGAGCCGAATGCATAGGCGCCGGGCTTGGCTTTCGCCAGCGCCACCATGTCCTTGATCGATTTCACCGGCAGTTGCGCGTTGACGACGACAATCATCGGCATCGTAGCGTACAGCACAATCGGCGAAAAATCCTTGATCGGATCGAACAACAGTTTCGGATACACATGCGGGCCGATGCCGTGAGTGGTAATCGAACATTGCAGCAGCGTGTAGCCATCGGGCGC
Organism: Betaproteobacteria bacterium; assembly: GCA_043741415.1. Taxonomy (GTDB): domain Bacteria; phylum Pseudomonadota; class Gammaproteobacteria; order Burkholderiales; family SG8-41; genus UBA5216. The sequence continues at coordinate 6,784 of JAYUAH010000640.1, read as the reverse complement.
GGACTTCGCTGCCAACTCGGCAGCGATTTGTCCGCCACCGCCGCCGCGATTATCGACGACAAAGGTTTGCCCCAACGCGTCGCCGAGTTTTTGCGCCATCACGCGCGCCACTAAATCGGCTGCACCGCCGGGCGGCACGGTGACAATCAAGCGCGCAGGACGCTGCGGATAATTGTGTTGCGCGTAACTGGCGGCGCTCGCAGCCCACGCCAGCACACTAAACGTAAGTATTTGTTTTTGAACAATATTTTTCACTGCTTGATTACTCCGGCGGCAGCACTTCGAGGTGGCGAATTTTATACGGGATTGCATGTCAGGTAGGCCGATAACTTTGCGTATGCTACAGCAGCAGCCGCTAAAGTCGCGTCGCCGTTGGTGGTAAAGTTCACCCGTCACTCGCAAGGATCGTTCATGGACATCATTCAACTCCACCTCGAAATCGGCGCCGAAATTCGCGGCGTCAGCATGGCCGATGTGGCCAACGACGACAACGTCTATCACGCGGTGCGCGCAGCGTTCGACGAACACTCTGTGCTGCTATTTCGCCAGCAGCCGATCACCGACGACACGCAGGTGGCCTACTCCGCGCGCTTCGGCCCATTGGAGGCCGCGAAGGCTGCATCACTTGGCGAAGGGACGCCGTTTTCGATACTCACCAACATTGATCCCGCGAACGGCAAGCTGGTGCCGCCGGGGCACAAGGAAGCGCTGCGCGCGAAGGCGAATCAGTTGTGGCACACCGACAGTTCGTTCCGGCAATTGCCGGCGCTGGCTTCGGTGTTGTCTGCGCGCACCATACCCGGTGAAGGCGGCGAGACGCAGTTTGTATCGCAACGCGCGTCGTGGAACCGGCTGCCCGAAGCACTGCGGGCGAAGTTGTCGGACAGTTACGCATGGCACAGCTACGCGCATTCGCGCAGCAAAATCGATCCCGATCTCGCCTCGCGGCGCGAGCAGGACACGCTGCCGCCTGCGTGCTGGCGCATGCGCTGGCGCAATCCGGTGAATGGACGCGACGCGCTCTACATCGCCTCGCACACCGGCGCGATCGACGGCATGGAAAAAGAAGCTGCGCTGAAATTGATCGACGAATTGATCGCGATGTCAACCGAGTCCGGCCACGCCTACACGCATGTGTGGGCGCCCGGCGACGTGATCATGTGGGACAACCGCGCCAGCATGCATCGCGGCCTGCCGTGGCCCATGGACAAGCCGCGTTACATGATGCGTACGACCATTTCGTGCACCGAGGCGGATGGGCTGGCGGGCGTGCGGCCCGCGCGCATGGCGGCATAAATAGTTGTTTAAAAACAAATACTTACATTTTTTCTCTCGTATAATCGTGTTTACAAAATTTCTCCCTGCGACTACACCATGCTAAACGCGATGTCGATGCTACTGAACCCCTGCGCTGAATGAACCATGCCAGCGGCATGCCGCCATCCACCACTGCGCTCAATGTACTCAAAACCGTTTTCGGCCACCCCCAATTTCGCGGCGCGCAGGAAGAGATCGTAAACCACATCACCAGCGGCGGCGACGCACTGGTGCTGATGCCCACCGGCGGCGGCAAATCGCTGTGCTATCAGTTGCCGGCGCTGCTGCGTGAGGGCACCGCGCTGGTGGTGTCGCCACTCATCGCGTTAATGCAGGATCAGGTCGCGGCACTCAAGCAATTGGGCGTGCGCGCGGCATTTTTGAATTCCACGCTCGATGGCCGCGAGGTTAATGCGGTGGAACGCGCGCTGCGCGACGGTGCGCTGGATTTGCTCTACGTGGCACCCGAGCGCTTGATGATGCCGCGCATGCTGCAATTGCTCGACGAATCGCGGATTGCCCTGTTCGCCATCGACGAAGCGCATTGCGTGTCGCAATGGGGCCATGATTTCCGGCCGGAGTATTTGCAACTGTCGGTGCTGCACGAACGCTTTCCCGAGGTGCCGCGCATTGCACTCACCGCCACCGCCGATCCGCAGACACGCGACGAAATCATTGTGCGCCTTAAGCTCGAAGAAGCGCGCGTGTTTGTGTCGAGCTTCGACCGGCCCAATATCCGCTACACCATTGTCGATAAGCAAGAAGCACGCGATCAACTGCTGCGCTTCATCCGCGACGAGCATGCGGGCGACGCCGGCATCGTGTATTGCCTGTCGCGCAAAAGGGTGGATGAAACCGCAGCATGGCTCACTACCAACGGCGTGCGCGCCCTGCCCTATCACGCCGGTATGGACACGGCCTTTCGCGCAGCGCATCAGGCGGCCTTTCAACGCGATGACGGCGTGGTCATTGTCGCGACCATTGCGTTCGGCATGGGCATCGATAAACCCGACGTGCGCTTTGTGGCGCATCTGGATTTACCCAAAAGTATTGAAGGCTACTATCAGGAAACCGGCCGCGCCGGCCGCGATGGCACGCCCGCCGACGCGTGGATGGCCTACGGGCTGGGCGACGTGGTGCAGCAGCGGCGCATGATCGATATGTCCGAAGGCAGCGAAGCCTACAAACGCGTATCGATGAGCAAACTCGACGCGCTGCTGGGCCTGTGCGAAGCCGCGGGATGCCGCCGCGTGCTGCTGCTCGACTATTTCGGCGAAGCCAGCGCGCCGTGCGGTAACTGCGATAACTGCCTCGAACCGCCACAAACCTGGGATGCCACCGAAGCCGCGCGCAAAGCGCTGTCAAGTATTTATCGCACCGGTCAGCGTTTCGGCGCGGTGCATTTGATCGATGTGCTGCGCGGGCGCACCACGCAGCGCACCACCCAGTGGGATCACAACAAGCTCGCGGTGTTCGGTGTGGGCGCCGAACTCGATGACAACACTTGGCGCAATGTGTTCCGGCAACTGGTAGCGCTGGGTTATGCGCGGCCCGATCACGAAGCCTACGGCGCACTGCAACTCACCGATGCCAGCCGCGGCGTGTTGAAAGGCGAAACCCGCGTGCAAATGCGCCGTGGCGTTACGCGCAAAAAGCAGCCGGCCAAATTACGCGTCCCGGTAACCGCCAAGAGCGCTCACGCTGCGCCCAACGCCGACGTCCTGGATAAACTGCGCTCGTGGCGCTACGTGCAGTCGCAGACACAATCAGTACCGGCCTACGTCATATTCCACGACACCACCCTCGCGGGCATCGCCGCGGCCAATCCCAAAACCTTGGATGATCTCGCGGCGGTATCCGGCATCGGCGCCAAGAAACTCGAGCGCTACGGCGAGGCGATACTGGAACTACTGCACGGTTAGCCATGCGCTTGACATGTTGTTGGGTGACGCCCACTATTTGCGACGCGATGGTTCCCGGTGGAAGGCCTACAACAGCGGAGGATGAATCATGACAACCCGGCGTGAAATGCTCTGGACAGTGGCTGCAGGTGCAGCACTATCAACCGGCATTACCAATGTCTTTGCTGAAACCTACGATTTGATTATCAAGAGCGGGCGCGTCATCGATCCGGCCAGCGGCATTGATGCCGTCCGCGACATCGGCATCGCGGCAGGCCGTATCACCGCAGTTGCAGCCCACATTGCCGCGGCAGGTGCAGAGACTATCGATGCGCGCGGCAAACTCGTCATGCCGGGCCTGATCGACATCCACACCCACGCGCGCGACAAAGACATGCCCGGACTTTGCCTAGCCGACGGCGTCACCTCGTGGCTCGACGCCGGTTCGCAAGGTGCGGAAAAAATCGATGACGTCGTCGCCATCGCGAAGGCGGCGCCGAATCAGGGCCGCGTGCTGATCAATCTCGCCAAGACCGGCATCATGCCCATGGGTGAATTGATGGATCTCACCCGCGCCGATGTCGGCGCGGCGCGTGCCGCTATCGAACGCAATCGCGAGTTCGTCGTCGGCATCAAGGCGCGGCTGTCGTTTAACGTCGCCGGCGATGCCGATCTCGAGGTGCTCAAGCGCGCACAGGAGGTGGTCACGCCCTTCAATTTGCCCGTCATGATCCACATGGGCCAGCAGGTTTCATCCATGAGCCGCGTGCTCAAACTCTTGAAGCCCGGAGACGTGGTCACACACATGTATGCACCCGAGCCCAACAGCATTCTCGACGGCAATGGGCGCGTGCTGCCGGATGTGATCGCAGCGCGCAAACGCGGCATCTGGTTCGATGTCGGCAATGGCCGCAACGGCCACCTGTGGTGGAACGTGGCCGAGCGCGCGATGAAACAGGGTTTTCTGCCGGATACGATTTCAACCGACTGGACGCCAGACGGGCGCACCAGTCAGGTATTCAATCTGCCGAATGTGATGTCCAAGTGGCTGATGTTGGGCCTGCCGCTCAACCGCGTGATCGCGTGCTGCACCCACAACGCCGCGCGCACGATTGCCGCGTTCAAAGACCGCGGCACGCTTAAAGTCGGTGCGCCGGCCGATGTCGCGATCCTTGAATTGCGTGAAGGCAATTTTGATTTCGTCGACAACTATAGAAATACTCGCACCGCGCGGCAGAAGTTATTTACTACGGCGACCGTACTCGCCGGTAAAAAAGTGGCGGCAGCGTCTTAGCGGTTTAACGTAACGCGTTAGCGGCGCGCTGCGCATTCAGCAGCGCCGTAAAATCTTCGGCGGGCATCGGTCTGCCGAAAAAATATCCCTGCCAATGATCGCAGCCCTGATCTTTGAGAAACGTGGCTTGCGCCTGGGTTTCAACGCCTTCGGCGACAATCTTGAGGCCGAGCGCACGCGCCATCGCAATAATGGCAATGATCAAGGTTCGGCTATTTTCTTTTCCCTCGGCGTCTATATGCTCGACGAACGATTGATCGATCTTCAGTTCATCTATCGGATAGCGGCTCAGGTAACTCAGCGACGAGTAGCCCGTGCCAAAATCATCGAGCGAGAGCTTAAGGTCTAAGTATTTGATTTTATTCAATATTTTTATATTTCCCTCCGCATCACCCATCAAGAAACTTTCCGTCAGTTCCAATTGCAAATGGGCGCGGTCAAACGGGTTGTGTTCGAGGATGGATTCCAGCGTCGGAAAAAATTCTTTGTTGGCGAATTGACGGCCTGAAATATTCACTGCCACGGTCGGCGGCATCAACCCCTCCGCGAGCCAGGCGCTGATCTGCCGGCACGCCTCATTCAATATCCACGCGCCGATTTCTATGATGAGGCCGGTTTCTTCCGCCAGTGGAATGAATTCGCCGGGGCTAATAAAACCGCGCTCGGAATGCTTCCAGCGCACCAGCGCTTCAGCCCCGGCCAGCGCGCCTGTGCGGGTATCGATTTTGGGTTGGTAAAATAAACGGAACTCCTGGCGCGCGGTTGCCTTGTGCAATTCGCTGTGCAGATTCAGAACCTGCAGCGAGCGGTCATTTAGACTGGCGGAATAAAAGCAGTACGAATTACCGCCCTGTGCTTTTGCGAATTTCAGCGCCAGCGCCGCGCGCTGCACGAGTATCTCCCGCGCCATGCCGTCGTCCGGGAATACGGCGACGCCGATGCTGCAGGTCATGAATACCTCATGACCGCCGATATGAAACGGCGCTGCCATCAACGCCATGAAACGACGGGCCACGGTGACCACGCAGTCTGTTTTATCGACTTCAACCAGCAGCACCGCGAACTCATCGCCACCCAGACGGGATAAGCGTGTGGTCGTCGCATCAACGCCGATGCGCGCAATAGTGTCGCTCTCGCGCACGCCCTGCTCCAGTCGTCTCGCCACGGCCTGCAGGAATTCGTCGCCGAGCGCCGGGCCCAGCGCTTCGTTTATCTTCTTGAAGCGGTCGATGTTGATATGCAGCAACGCGCCGCTGCGGCCCTGGCGCTGCGCGATGCGAAGGGTCCAGTCCGTGTGGTCGCTGAACATCTGCCGGTTGTACAGGCCGGTCAACCGGTCATACGAGGTCAGACGATCGAGATACGCTTTGGCCGCCAGGGTATTGCGCAGCCGCAACACCAGTTCGCTCGCGTCTACCGGTTTAGCCAGAAAATCGGTCGCGCCCAGCTCCAGCGCTTTTAACTTGGTCTCGGAATCGGTCGATGACGTCAGCACGATCACCGGCAAATATTTGAACTTGGGATTCGCGCGAATATCTTTCAGAATATCAAAGCCGCTCACCTTCGGCATCATCAGGTCGAGCAGCAGCACGTCGGGATTTTCACTGGCAACGAGATCCAGCGCCGCGACGGGGTCGCTCACGGTCAAAAAATTCCGGTAACCGGCTTCTTCGAGGTAGGCCTGCACCACATCCAGTGTAATCGGTTCATCATCGACCATCATCACGGTTGCCGAATTCAAAATTTCGGCATCGGCGCTCAGCGCCGGACTCGGTGCGCTTTGCGCTGGCGCCGTGGTCATTGGTTCACTCGTGTTATTGACATCCGTGTCGTTCATATCCGTCTCGTTATTCCATTTCTGTTTCACCGGAATGGATATTGGTTTTGGGTGGCATCGTATCAGTATCCGCTGCGAGCGCCTGCCGCAGCACTCACGTCCCTTCCATCGCCCACGTCGCCCGGCACCACGATACGCCGCTGCAGGCGGCGCAGGTGCGCCAACGCAGGTTCAATTTTATCTGCCGTACCGGTTTGGATGCACTGCTCGAATTCGACGGCCGGTTCGGTAAATGCATCGTAACCTACGGTACCGGCAGCACCCTTAAGCCAATGCGCGAGTGCCGCGAGTTCACCGACATTGCGCGCCTGCCATGCCTGCTCCATGGCACCCAACTGCTCGTCGAGCCGCGCGGTAAACTTGCGCACCGCGGGCAACAGCCGCGGGTTGGCTGCCAGACGCGAGATCAACGGCGACTCATCGTCGGCGGCCGCG
>JAYUAH010000639.1:0-3425 GCA_043741415.1 Betaproteobacteria bacterium | reverse complement strand
GCAAGCACGTGCCCGCCACGCGCACGCGCAAGATTTCCGAGTCGATCAAAGACCCGCAACTGGCCACGCGCAACCTGCTGCACACCCACAAGAATGCGCCGGGTTACGGCAAAGACCTCACCGTGCCGGTGATGGCGTTTAAATTCGCGCACGGCGGCCCGCAAGTGACCTCGCCACCGCCTGGCTTTGGGCAGCACAACGATGAAGTGCTGGGGCAGTTGGGTTATGGCGCGGCGGATATTAAAGCGATGCGTAGTGAGGGCGTGATTTAGCCGCGGCTACATTAACCTGCTGATGGGTTACCGGAATACGTTTAGGCTCCACCCATCCTACGAAACAAGGTGTTATAGAGTGGGTTAGGCGCGGGTATGCGCCGTCACCCACCGTCCCGCAAGCGCCGCTATGACGACATCATAATATATCGTAACTATTTGATTTTATTGAATTAAATTTGCATGGCGCGCACGGGCAGCGACGGCAACGGCAGCGCCGGACCTTCGGGCACCGCGGTGCGCGCTACATTCATCACCAACGCCAGCAAGCCGTAGTAACCGGCGACGGCGAGTAGATCAATCACCCCTTGTTCGCTGAACTGCTTCACAGCGCGCGCGTACGTGGTATCGCACACGCCCTTGTTGTTGAGCGCTTCGGTGAGAAAGTCGTAGAGCGTTTCTTCATCTTGCGCCATGCCGGTGGGGCGGCGGCCTTCGGCGACGGCGTCACCGATTTCACGCTTGAGGCCCGCTTCAACCGCCTGCCGGTAATGCGCCCACCACTCGAATTGCTGCGACCAGTGGCGCGCGGCAATGATGGCGGCAAATTCGCCGAGCCGCTTATCCAGCGGACATTGAAAGCGCAAATACTCGCCGACTTTCTGCACGCGGTTCATCAACTCCGGGCTGCGCAATAGCGCGCTGAACGGCCCGCCCATGTGGCCGCGCGGGCCGGACATGATGGACGCTACCGCCTGCTTTTGCGCGGCGGACATTTGTGCTTCCTGCATCGGGCCCAGGCGCTCGGGCGCGAGGGCAAAGCGGATTTCTTGGGTGTGATCGGCCATCGTCATCTCCAGACTTTAAGGATTGCCCATGAAATGGCGCTTGCCGATATCCAACCCGTTGTGCCGCAGAATGTCATAGGCCGTGGTGGCGTGGAAATAAAAATTCGGCAGCGCGCGCTTCAACAGCAAATCGATGCCGGTGTATTGCGTTTCGCGATCGCCCATTTTCACCGTGACGTTCTTGGCCTCGGCGCCATCGATCTGCGCCGGCTTAATGTTATTGAGCCACGCGACCGTGTTTTCCACACGCGCCGTCAGATCAGCGAGACTTTTTTCGTTCAGTTCGACTTTAGGCGCCTCAATGCCTGCGAGCAGCGCGACGCAGTTGCGCGCGTGATCGGTCGCCGCCTGCACCTGACGCGCCAAACTAAACATATCGGGATACAGCCGGTAATTCAGCAACGTGGTTTCATCTAATTTTTTTTCGCCATACAGCGCCTGTGCTTTTTTCAGCACGATGGCGAGACCTTCGAGGTGGCGCACAAAAACCGGCAGTGAAATTTCTGACATGGAAACGGCCATGGTGGTTTCTCCTTGGGTTTAGGTAAAAGGGTTGCGTGAATATTTTACTCGATGGCAGGCGCGGTAAACACGCGCAGATGGGCGAGTGACGCAGCCCCCGACGTTGATTGGGACAGGCACGCCCCGCCCACCAAGTCGTGGACCGGAAGATCAGCCGGTTAGACTGCGACCTAAGAATCGCCGCCTGCGATTCGATTGCACACGGCATGCGAGCCCCGTCGTTGCACTACCCCTATGAGCTATTCCCTTTGTCGTATTGTGACCACCGCAGCGCCTTACTATTTATTGAGCTTTACCTATCTGCGTGACAGCGTTTCCTTCATCCCAACCCTTCTGCTCCGCTGCAAGTGTGCCCTTGTCCCGCGGGGAAAAGGGCTCGCAGTGCTTCCCTCTCCTGTGAGAGACCGCCGGATTCATGGAGGCGACCACGGTGTCTTCGAGAGCGTCCACATACGGCGCACGCGACAAACCATCGATGGCGGCAAGCCTTCGAGCAGCTTCACGCGCTTAAGCCCGAGCGCTGAGGGTTCGATAGACTTTGATTTTGATGCGGCGGGCATGGCGAGTGCCTCAATTCTCAGTATGCAGCGATGTTATGCAATGTTCCCTGCGGGAACTATATGGCCGGGCTCGCGGCTAGTCAATTCACAACGCGTAAATCAAGTATCAAGTCCGCGCCGTGGCATCAAGCGGTAAAATACCGCCTGGTGAAGCATTGAAAATACAGGTGATAGCATGTCGCACGGCATAGGTTTCCCCGATAAAAAAGTGATGGCCGAACTCACGGCAAAAATGCTGATTGAGGTCGACGCCGTGCAGTTCATGGGCGACAAGCCGTTTATTTATACCTCCGGCCTCGCTAGCCCCGTGTATACCGATTGCCGGCGGCTGATTTCGTTTCCGCGCGTGCGCCATACGTTGACGGATTTTGGCGTGGCGACGATTCATCGCGATGTCGGCTTTGAGCAATTCGATGCGGTGGCGGGTGGCGAAACGGCGGGCATCCCGTATGCCGCGTGGTTCGCCGATCGCATGATGTTGCCGATGCAGTATGTGCGCAAAAAAGCCAAGGGCTTCGGCCGCAACGCGCAGATTGAAGGCGTGGTCACCGAGGGCCAGCGTGTGCTGCTGGTGGAAGACCTCGCCACCGACGGCGGCAGCAAAGTTAATTTTTGCAACGCGCTGCGTGCAGCGGGTGCTAAGTGCAACCATGTGTTCGTGAATTTTTACTACAACATTTTCCCCGAAGGCGCCAAGCTACTCGGCGACATGGGCGTCACCATGCACGCGCTGGCGACGTGGCAGGATGTACTCGCGGTGGCCAAGGCCGCGAATAAATTCGACGTGAAAATGCTGGCCGAGGTTGAGCAGTTCATCCACGATCCGCGCGGCTGGTCGAAGGCGCATGGCGGTACGGCCGGCGCTATAGGTACCGCAGGAAAATAATAAAAATTCAATAAAAACAAATACTTACATAAATGCTTGGTTATGATCTTGTGCGTCCTTTGCTGCACCGCTTGTCCCCGGAAGCCGCGCACCGGGTGGCCATCTGGGCGCTGAAAAACGGCTTCGGTGGACGCACCTGGTTTTATGACGAACAAATTCTCGCCATCAACGTGTGGGGGTTGTCGTTTCCGAATCCGATCGGGTTGGCCGCGGGTTTCGACAAAGACGCCGAGGTGATGGATGCGATGCTCGATCTCGGCTTCGGATTTGTCGAAGCCGGCAGCGTCACGCCGTTGCCGCAGCCGGGCAACCCCAAGCCGCGTTTGTTCCGGCTGGATGAAGATCAGGCGGTGATCAATCGTTTTGGTTTTAACAGCAAGGGCCTCGATTATTTTGC
>JAYUAH010000638.1:0-3427 GCA_043741415.1 Betaproteobacteria bacterium | reverse complement strand
TGGTGATTCAGAATTTATGCGAAATCACCGTGCTGGCGGAGAAGGCCGGCATGCAGCGCCATGCATTTCTGGATTTTCTCAACAAGAGCGTGATGGGTTCTATGTTCACCGCGTATAAAACGCCGGCGCTGTCGAATCTGGATTTTCATGTGACGTTTACGCCGCAATTGCTGCTGAAGGATATCGATCTCGGTTTGGCGGCGGGGCGCAAGGTCGGCGTGCCGATGCCTACGACTTCGGCGGCGCGCGATCAGGTGCAAACGCTGATCGGCCACGGCTATGATCAGGATTTTTCGCAACTGCTGTTGTTGCAGGCAAAAGCGTCAGGTTTGGATGTGAAGTCTGAGAACGTTGACGTGGGCGACGGGTTGTAACCATGACCGCGCAAGTTGAATATCTCGACGGCACGGATTTTCAAAAGAGTCGCGCGTTTTCGCCGGCGGTGATCACGCAGGGCGGCAAAACCGTGTGGCTCGCCGGGCAGACGGCAACGGTCGATGAATCAGGCAAGGATATTGGCGGCAACTTTGAAGCGCAGACGCGTACGATATTTGCCGCCATCGATAAAACTTTGCAACGCGTTGGCGGCACGGTGGCGAACGTGGTGACCATGACCGTGTTCATTAACGATCCGCGTTACGGCGATGCCTTCGTCAAAATTCGCGGCGAGATTTTCCAGGACGGAAAATATCCGGCGAGCGCGCTGATCACGGTGTCGCATTTTGCGCGGCCCGGCATGTTGATCGAAATTCAGGCTGTGGCGGTAATATAAAATATTGTTTAAAATCAAATACTTATGAAATACAGGCGATTGGGCCGCAACGGCCCGCAAGTCAGCGCCGTGAGCATGGGGCGGGGTGCGGCGGCCATCAAGTTGGATACACCGGAAGTCGACGACTTCAACGCCGCCATCCATCGCGCGCTTGATCTGGGTATCAATTTTTTCGATAGCTCCGACGCCTATTGGGGTACGACTCACGAAGTGTTGCTCGCGCGCGCGCTCAAAGGGCGGCGTAACGATGTGACGATTGCCACCAAGTTCGGCAACATCGATTTGCCCGACGGCAAAAAAGCCACCAATGGCCGGCCCGAGTACGTGCACAAATGCTGCGACGAGAGTTTGCAGCGCATGGGCCTCGACGTGATCGACATTTATTTTCTACATCGCGTCGATCCCCATGTGCCGATCGAAGAAACCGTGGGTGCCATGAGTGAACTCATTTCGCGCGGCAAGGTACGCTTCATCGGCCTGTGCGAGGCGTCCGCAAAAACGCTGCGCCGCGCGCATGCGGAGCATCCACTGGTCGCGCTGCAAACCGAATACTCGCTGTGGTTTCGCGAGTCTGAAAAAGATATTTTGCCCGCGTGCAGGGAATTGGGCATGGGCTATATCGCCTACGCGCCGCTGGGTCGCGGCTTGCTCACCGGCAAGATCAAGTCTGTTGATGACCTGCCGGAAACAGATCGCCGCCGCCGGCATCCGCGCTTTTTTCCGGAGAATCTGGCGCGGAATGTAGGATTGGTTGCCGAGCTTGAGACCATGGCGCGCCGCTATGACGCCAGCCCGGCGCAATTGGCGCTGGCGTGGATACTCGCGCAGTGGGAAGGCATCGTGCCCATTCCCGGCACCAACAGCGCGAAGAACGTCGAGCAGAACGCAGCGGCGGTGGATTTGACTCTCAACGCCAAAGATGTAGCGAGGCTGAGTGAAATTTTTGAAATCGGCACGAGTGCGGGGGAGCGTTATATGCCCAATGCGCTTAAAGGCGTTGGTATCTAATTTTTTTGAAAGCAATGATAAAAATGGCAAAGAAGGCAGCGGTCAAGAAAAACGAAGTCGAACTCACCCGCAGCGCCAGCCGCGAAGACCACGCGCGCCAGTTCAACACCTTGCAAGAAATGGTGATGCATGCGCGTAACAGCCTGTCGCGCTTGCAGTGGGACACTTTATGCGGCGGCTCGGATTCGGAGACGACCCTGCGCCGCAATCGCATGGCGCTGGATAGTCTGGCGCTGCGTCAGCGCGTGCTGGTGGATGTGTCGAAAATCGATATCACGACCACGCTGCTCGGCGAAAAACTGAAGCTGCCGGTGTTCATCGCGCCGGTGGGTAATTTTTTGCAAATCGCCGATCCGGCGGGGGCGGTGGCTGTGGCGCGCGGTGCAGTGGCAGCCGGCACTACGGCCTTTATCAGCACGGCGGCCAAGCCCAGCATTGAAGAAGTGGCGCAGAGCGTCGATCATCCGCTGCTGTTTCAGTTGTATGTGCGCAGCGACCGTGCGTGGATGCGCGACTTTCTCGATCGCGCCAAGGCGGCAGGTTACCGTGCGATTTGCGTGACGGTGGATCGCGCGTATTACAGCCGCCGCGAGCGCGACATTATCAATCAGTATTTGCAGCGCGCCGATTCGGGTGATCCGCGCCATCAAGCGAGCCTGACGTGGGAAGACGCGGCGTGGATCAAGCAACACACCAAGCTGCCGTTGATACTCAAAGGTATCGCCACGGGGGAGGACGCGAAGCTCGCCGTCGAGCACGGTGCGGACGTGGTGTATGTGTCGAACCACGGTGGCCGGCAAATTGATCACGGCCAAGGCACCATCGAAGTGTTGCCGGAAGTGGTGGCGGCAGTGAACGGCAAAGCCGAAGTGTTGTGGGACGGTGGTGTCACACGCGGCACCGATGTGGTGAAAGCGATTGCGCTGGGCGCGCGTGCAGTCGGCGTGGGCAAGCTGCAAGGCTGGGCGCTGGCGGCGGGCGGCGAGCAGGGCATCACGCGCATGTTTGAATTACTCGCGCAGGAAATCCACACCACGCTGGGGCTGATGGGCGTGAAGTCGTTGCAGGAACTCAATCCATCGTGGGTGCGTCCGGCGATGCATACCGGTGTGTTTGGCGCGACGTGCAACTATCCGGTGTTTGATGAAACCTTCAATATAAAATAATGGAATAAAATAAAATACTTACGGAAAATTCAATGCGCAGAAACCCATTGCACGTCGCGCGCCGCCCGCAAGCGGTTATGCAGTACGAATGTCCGAGGGGCCGGGTTGCCCAACGCACGCGTATGCGCACCGTCAAACTCACCGTGGAAACCGACAGGCTGCCTAGCGGCATGGCGCGGCGTAATGCGGATTCTGCTGCGCGGGTGAAGAGTGCTTGCGTTAAGCACGGCGGCATCACGATGATTTATTGCGCTGGCGTTGCGGCGATGGCGACGCAGACATAGGCACCCCAGTGGCACGCGTGCCGCTGAATCTGCTCACGCGCGCTGTGGCGTTGCTGCTGTGTCTGGCTGCCGGCGTAGCGCAGGCGACACTGTCTGCCATCGTCAACGAGCTGGTGCAAAATCAGCGGCGGCTGGTGGTGCTGTCGGAACTGTCGCCGCAGCATCTGCGCGGCGAGGCGCGTCGCGCCGGACACTAT
>JAYUAH010000637.1:0-8018 GCA_043741415.1 Betaproteobacteria bacterium | reverse complement strand
GACGGATGCTCCTTAAGATAAAAGCGCAGCGCGGCAAGCCGATGTTGGCCGTCGATAATCAAATACTTGGCGTCAGGCTCCTGCATATGACCGACCGTTTCCTGGCCAGGCAGCGCGGTGAATTTGAGCATTTCCGACGTGAATAGCAGCACGGTGCCGGGAATAGGCGGCTGGCTTTGCGCCATTTCGTAAAAATTACGCAGCGATTTCACTTTGGCACGGGACAACGAGCGCTGAAACGCCTCGTCGTTGCGCTCAACCCGTGCGATGAATTGCGCTATTTCGTCATTTTGCGGCACGGACTGCGCGGCAATTTCTTCCCCTTCGCCGTAAAAGCGGCTGATAAAGCGCGCTTTTTCCAACACGGCTTTCGCCGGGTAGCTCGCAAAAAAGAAAATTCCGTCCTTTTGACGTATCCGGGTGGCTAGCATAATGCTGTCTCTCGTCCCTGATTCTTATGAGAAATCTTGGATTCCGCCGAGCAAATTAGTACGCGAAGCGGAAGCCGTATTCTAACGTTCTACGAGAGGTAATGCGAGCAAGTTGTTGATACCGACCAGATTACGAACCACCACCGACAGCACCCTATTTCACATCATGTTGCCGCTTTGCGTTAACAGGCCAACGTGAAGAATTAAATCTAAATATTTGTTTTTATTCAATTTTATGCTTTCAGAAAATCTAGGGCTGTGAAGCGCCCACGCAGCGCAGCGCTCGCATTAACGCCCCACCAGCGCTCCAGCACTGTGGCGTAAATGTCGCGAAAGTCCACGGCAAACGCCAGATTACCGTTGCCATCGAGCTGGTTCAGGGCGGGTTCCGGGCCGTACAGCCCCCCTTTCACCCGTCCACCCAGCACAAAATGCGAGTTGGCCGTGCCGTGATCGGTGCCGCCACTGCTGTTTTCGCGCGCGCGGCGGCCAAATTCGGCATATGTAGCCACCAAGGTAGTGTCCCAGCGCCCCAATTCGACCATTGCGGCTTTCAGCGCCAGCAATCCATCCGCCAGATCCTTGAGCAGGCGGGCGTGCGTGCCTAGTTGCCCGCTGTGGGTGTCAAATCCGTTCAGCGACACTTTTAACGCCGCCACGCCCGAACCGCTGGCCACCACCTGCGCGGCAGTGCGTATGGCGTTGCCAAAGCCGGTTTGCGGGAACACCGTACTAAATTTGTAGTTCACATTGAGCCCAGCGGCGGCCTGCACAATGTCTTGTTCCACGCGCAAAATATGATTAAGCGACGCATTTAGCGCCTGCCCAGCGGGCACCGCCAATTTAGCCTGCTGCAAAAACTGCTCGGTATTGGTCAGTGCGATGACCCGCACACCCCTGCCGGCCCCCGGTGCGAAAGGCCCCAACTCCGGGCTGCCCACCACCACCGCGTCGGCGGCAAAGGCACGCGGTACCGGCGACTGCGCAAACGCCCGCGCCAGCCAGCCGTCTTGCAGGAATTCGTTGCTTTTCGAGGCGGTATCCCAGATATCAATCGAGCGAAAATGCGACAGGTTCGCCGACGGATAGCCCACACCGCGCACCACCGCCACTTCGCCGGCCTGCCACAGCGGCATCAACGGCGACAGCGACGGATGCAAACCAGCGGCCGCATCCAGTTGCAAAATCTGCTCGCGGGCAATCGCGATGCGCGGCCGCAGCGCTGTGTATTGCGCATCGGCGTAAGGAATCACGGTATTCAGCCCATCGTTGCCGCCTTTGAGCTCAACCAGGATGAACGTTTTCTGATAATCAGCCACGGCCCTGGCCGGCGTGGGCAGCCAGGACAACACGCCTGCCGCTGCCGCAGCATTGAGGAATTCTCGTCGCTTCATGGCCGTGTCTCCTACTTGAGTTGGTAGACCGGGTCTTGCGTGAGGCGCCGCACCATATCAATGCCCTTCACGTCCGGCGGCAACGCATGTTGCGGCGCCATCGCCAGCATCAGGCGCTGCACCTGCGCTGTGTCGCCGCCACTTTGCAGCAACCAACGCGCGCTGTCGAAGTGAATTTCACCAAACGCGCGCTGCAAGCGCTGGCCCATCGCCGCGCCGGGGTTGGCGGCCAAGTTGGCTGCGGGATTAACGTTGGGCTGCATCGTGTTGGCGACCATCATGGGCGCCGGCCGCGCAGCCTCAGAGCGGAACACGCGATCCAGAAACTGTTTGCGCGCGAGCAAGGTGGTGGAATTGATCCACGCCTCGCCGCCCGGCCAGCCTTTTACATTGGGCGGGGCAAACAAATTTTGCCCCAGTTGCGCCACCACCAGGGAGAAAGGTGCCACGTCACCGGTCGTGAACTCAAACTGGCGCAGTGTGCCCACCACCAGATCCACCGGCGATTTCACCAGCGTGGCACGGTACTGCGGCGCATAGAACGCATCCGAGGTCAGCAGCGCACGCAGCACGGCGCGGATATCGTAACGGTTGTCGCGAAAAACACCGGCGATGCGCCGCACTTCCGCCGCATCCGCCGCGGTAACGTGGGGCGAGACAAACTCGCGCCACAGCTTGCCGACGATAAATTCCGCGGTCTGCGGCTGCGCCAGCATGATATCGAGCACCGCATCGCCGTCGAAATTGCCGCTGCGGCCGAGCACGGTTTTCTGGCCGTCATCGTGGGCCGCCGGGCGAAACAAGAACTGCCCGGTCTCCGGATCGATGCTCCAGCCGGTGAACGCGCGCGCCACTTCTTTGATATCGCGCTCAGCGTAGTTGCCTTCGCCCAGCGTGAACAGTTCCATCACTTCACGCGCGAAATTTTCGTTGGGCTGACCTTTTCGATTGGCGGCACTGTCGAGATAAATCACCATCGCCGGATCGCGCGCCATCGCGTGCACGAACACCACAAAATTACCCAACGCATGTTCGCGCAGCAGCAGATTCTGGCGATACAAGTACTGCGATTGGCGCACCTTCTGCTGGCTCGACACAAAATGGTTGTGCCAGAACAGCGTCATTTTTTCCGCGAGCGGTGACGGTGTCGCCACCATTTCCTGCAACCACCAGCCGCGCAGGTCGAGGGCGTGCGCGTTGAGAGTGCGGTTCCACGCTTGCCGTTCTTCGGTAGACATGTCACGCAACTGCTTGGGCGAGGTGATCGGCTCCCGCACCCAGTCGGGCGGCGGCGTCACCCGTGGTTTTTCCGTGCCCGAGAGCAAGCGCTCCACCGCTTGTTCGCGCGTGAGTTTGGAAAATGTTTCAATCTCGGCCGGCGGCGCGGCGAAGCTGGTGCGACTCAGCAAATGCCTTGCGTCATCAAAACCCAACGGGGCGGCTGCAAACGCTGCCGCCCCGTTGACCAGTGCAATTCCCAGCGCTACCAGCAGCCGGCGCATGATGGCCGCTCGTTAAATCTTGGTGGGTTCCGCGCGCGACCGGCGCCGTTCAAAGCGGGCTTTGCGCAAGGCGGTAATTTCATCTTTGGAAATCTGACCGTCTTTATTCGCGTCGATACGATCGAAATGTGCCAGCAAGTGCGGCATCGCTTTCTCGGCTTCGGCACGGCTGATCAGGCCGTCACCATTCACATCCGCGCGCTGGAAGCGCTGCTCGAAGCGCACCTGCTTGTCGGCACGGCGCTTGTCCATTTTTTCTTTCATATCCTTGCAGCGCTCGGGATTGTCTTTGCACATTTCATCCCTGCGCGCTTTTTTATCCGTCCGGCATTTATCCGGATTGGCTTTACAGTCGGCCATACGTTTTTCGCGGCGCTCTTGCATTTCTTTGCAGCGTGCCGGATTGTCTTTACACCATTGTTCTTGCTTGACTTGCCGTTCGGCACGGCACTTGGCGGGGTCGGCCTTGCATTGCTCCATACGCGCTTTGCGTTCTTCAGCGGTGGGGTCTTTGCCGTCCGGCTTCGCTGTTGCGCCAGGCGCACTGTCGGCGGCGCTGGTGGCCAGCGGCATCAGCGCTATGAGTGAAATAGCTAAGTATTTGATTTTAAAAAAGTTTTTCATACGTTACTCCTGGGTGTGTTTTTTACGACGGCAATCACGGACGTCGCTCGCGATATAACTCGCGATTGGCCTTGTCGAGATCACGATGCAACTGACGGCGCTCTTCGTCCGTCAATTGTCCGCGTGCGCGCTCCCTCGGTGGAGGGGCCGCTTGCACCGGCCGTGCTTCGCGAGCCTGCTGCCGTGCTTCACGACCGCCTTTACCCTGCGCGCCGCCACCCTGCTGTACGCTAAACGTTGCGCCGTCGAACAAGCCAGCCCATGCTACTGCGCCGGGCTGCATCGACAGCACAGCACTGAGCATCAAGACTGCCATCAGGGTTTTCATCGCGCCTCTCATGGTAACCATCTCATTCGTGAAATCAACCGCCCGTTCGCGTTGCTCGGGATCATGCGCCCTTGCCTGTAAAAACGTCAGCGCGGCGGCAACGTTGACCCATGGTCGCACCCAGTTGTAAGTAGAATGCAACGAACGGCGGATTTTCTGTAACCAGTTGTTACCCGTGGCGCTCGCCATGCGTTTGTCTTACCAAGGTATCGTAACGCGTTTACCCAAAGCTGCGGGTAGACTCACGGCAAGCGGTAATTCTTCTTTTGTAACAATTTGTTACGATGCCGAGATAGCGGTGCGTTACACACAACATCTAGTATCAACCGGCTCTAAAACGCTAGGACGAGTTCATGACTGAAGCCAAAACAAGAATCATGGTGGTAGACGACGACGCGCGCCTGCGCGATCTGTTGAACAAGTATCTTGCCGAGCAGGGCTATGCCGTGCGTACGGTGGCTAATGCCACGGATATGGATCGCTACCTCGCGCGTGAACGCTACGACTTGCTGATTCTCGATTTGATGATGCCCGGTGAAGACGGCCTCGCCATCTGCCGGCGGCTGCGCGGGGCGAGCGACAGCATCCCCATTATCATGCTCACCGCCAAGGGCGACGAAGTCGACCGTATCGTCGGCCTCGAAGTCGGCGCCGATGACTATTTGCCAAAACCGTTTAATCCGCGCGAACTGGTCGCACGCATCCAGGCCGTGCTGCGGCGGCGGCCAGTTGCGGGTCCGCCTGGGGCCCCAACGACAGAGGCCGAGACCGCCGAATTTGGCGACTTCAAACTCAATCTGGGCACGCGCACGTTGACGCACAACGGCGCGGAAATCGCCATGACCAGCGGCGAGTTCGCCCTGCTCAAAGTGCTGGTGCAACATCCACGCACGCCGCTGTCGCGCGACAAGTTGATGGAAATGGCGCGCGGTCGCGAGTTCGGCGCCTTTGACCGCAGCATCGACGTGCAAGTGTCGCGCGTGCGCAAGCTCATAGAGCCCGATCCCGCCAAACCGGCGTTCATTCAGACGGTGTGGGGATTCGGCTATGTGTTTATACCGGATGGCAAGGAAAAATCGTGAGTGGTGGCCCGTTGCGTGTTGAGCGTTCAGCGTTCAGCGGGGCGCGCAACCCCGCGCCGCCTATACGCGCATACGTGTATACGCCCTACACTCAACGCTGAACACCATACGCCCAATGCTCTGGCCGCAAACCCTGCTCGCCCGCAGCGTGTTGTTGATCGCACTGCTGTTGGTGCTGGCGCACCTGGCGTGGCTGCAAATTTTTCGCGTCTCCACGCGCGCGCCGCGCGCGCGCCAAGTGTCGCAGCAAATTATCAGCACGGTGAATCTTACGCGTGCGGCTTTGGTGACAGCGGAACCCTCCAAGCGCTTCAGCCTGCTCGGTGAAATCGCGGAACGCGAAGGCGTGCAAGTGCATGCAGCACGCGCCGCTGAAGCGCTGACCCCGCTGCCGAAAAACGGCTTTTATGAATTTGTCGAAGCCGATTTGCGCGCGCAGTTGGGTGCCAACACCCAGTTCACGCTGTCGCGCAACGGCGTCGAAGGTCTGTGGGTAAGCTTCGACATTGATGGCGACAGCTTCTGGGTGTTGATGCCGGAATCGCGGCTCGCCAGCGACGAATCGTGGCGCTGGATCGGCTGGGGCGCGCTGGTGCTGCTGCTGGCGGTAGGCGGTGCGTTCCTGATCGTGGTACGCATCAACCGGCCGCTGCATGCACTGACCCTGGCTGCGGAACAAATGGGACGCGGTGCGACCCCGGCGCCGGTGGATGAGAGCGGCCCCACAGAGATTCGCACGCTGTCACACGCCTTCAACCAAATGGCCACCGACCGCAAAAAGCTCGACGATGAGCGTGCGCTGCTGCTCGCGGGCGTATCGCACGATCTGCGCACGCCGCTCGCGCGCATACGCCTCGGTGTGGAAATGCTCGACGACAAAGGTGATGCGTCCATCCGCTCCGGCATTGTGCAGGACATCGAAGACATCGATGCCGCTATCAGTCAGTTTCTGGATTTTGCGCGCGCTGCTTCGTCGGAAAGTGAAACGCCGAATGCCAGTCTCAATGAAATCGTTGCAGCCCTCGCGCCGCGCTACGAGCGTGCGGGCAAGCCTCTCACGCTACACACCGCCGCCGTGCCGCCGCTGCCGTTGCGCAAACTCGCGATGCAGCGCTTGATCAGCAACCTGATCGACAACGCGTTACGCCACGGCGGCCCTGATGTCACCGTCATCACGGGTTACGCCGATGCCACCGCGTTTGTGGAAGTGCTGGATCGCGGCCCCGGCATTCCGCCCGAACAAGCCGAGCACATGCTGCAACCGTTCACCCGCATGGACGTCGCGCGCAGCACCAGCGGCACAGGACTTGGTCTTGCGATTGTGGATCGCATCGCGCGCATGCACGGCGGCCGTGTGGAATTGTTGCCCCGCGACGGCGGCGGGTTGCGCGCACGCGTGGCGCTGCCGGCGCCCTCAATGCGCAAATAGAAAACTGTTTAAAATCAAATGCTTACGAAATATTCGTAATTAACGCAATTGCTTCTGCCGCGATCCCTTCACCGCGCCCGAGCGCGCCCAGATGTTCCGCGGTTTTGGCTTTAACGTTGACATCCTCAATCGCGATGCCCAAATCCGCCGCGATGTTGGCACACATGGCGGCAACAAACGGCGCAAGCTTCGGCGCCTGCGCAATGACAGTGGCATCGACATTCACTACGCGATAGCCGCGCGCGCGCAATAGTTGCGCCACGGCGCGCAGCAGGTTGCGGCTGTCGACGCCGGCGTAGCGCGCATCGGTATCCGGAAAATGCTTGCCGATATCACCCAGCGCCGCCGCGCCGATCAGCGCATCGCAAATCGCATGCAGCAGCACGTCGGCATCGGAATACCCCGCAAGCCCGCGCTCATACGGAATGGTCACGCCGCCGATAATCAGCTTGCGCCCTTCGGCGAGCGCGTGGATGTCGAAGCCCTGGCCTATGCGCATGGCATCGTCGGGCCGCTCACGCGGCAATGGATAGTGGCACAACAATCAGCACGGTCTAGCGCACCCGCGATCAATGAAGTCAAAAAACACTCCGCTTCTCTTTATTGCAAGTTATTGATTATACAGAAATTACTACTTTCTATGCCCATGTAAATCCATCCGGGGCAGGCGCATCGCCGTGGCTTCGATTGCCGAGAAAAAATCGCTGGTGGCGTGGAAGTTTTCCAATGCTGGCGCCACCCACAACAAAAAAGAACAGGCTTATTCCAGCGCCGAGTCGCTGCGGCGACGCTGGTCTTTCACCAATACCATGCAAGGCGGAAAGGTTCAAGGACTTAGCGTTCTGATTCAGCCTTGTTGAAATCACCGATTGAACACCTGAAAAATGAGCGTGTTGATGCGGGAACGCAACGCGCCTTTTCGCCGACAAAGGCTGCAGGGTACTGGCGCAGCGCTTGCGGTCAGGCACCGCACTGTGTAGATTGATGTGTAAGGAGTGACACATGGCAACCAATCTTTCTATCGACCCTGATCTGATCGAGCGCGCGCTTGAAGTCAGCGGTGAACGCACTAAAAAGGCAGCGGTGACCCGCGCGCTCGAAGAGTTCATTGTGCGGCGCAAACAAAAGTGTCTGCTCGATCTGATGGGCAAACTCGAATGGGATGTATCGTTCGACTACAAGGCAGGACGCTCCCGCTCGTGACACTGTTTATTGATACCAGTGTGTG
>JAYUAH010000636.1:0-3431 GCA_043741415.1 Betaproteobacteria bacterium | reverse complement strand
AGGACCGCTTGCGGCAGATCGTCTTCAAGTAGCGCGACATGCATAATAGCGAGTCATTTTAGCCCCGTTAAAGAAATCGACGCCCGCATGTGATGCGGCTGCCAAGTTGACGGGAAAATCCGGAAACGCATTTGTCCCGAAACGCATTTGTTTTTTCTGAATAATTTACTATCATACGCCGTTGCGAGATAACATATACAGCATAGCAAATTTTGCGGCACCCCGGCGGGGCGCCCGGATTCAATATCACCCAGATCAAGCCCAAAATACATGAGCCCAACATCCAATTTTGCCGGCGTCAAGGTGATGATTATTGACGACAGCAACACCATTCGGCGCAGCGCGGAAATCTTTCTCAAGCAGGCCGGTTGCGAAGTCATTCTGGCGGAAGACGGCTTTGATGCGCTGTCCAAAATTGTGCAGCATGCGCCCGACATTATTTTTTGCGACATTATGATGCCGCGGCTGGATGGCTACCAAACCTGTTCGCTGTTGCGCCGCAATGAAACGTGGCGCAACGTGCCGTTTATCATGTTGTCGAGCAAGGACGGCTTGTTTGACCGGGCGCGCGGCGCGATGGCGGGTTCCACCGAATATCTGACCAAGCCCTTCACGCGTGAAAGCCTGTTGCAGGCGGTTGAAACACATCACCTGCGCAAGCCCGTCTAATTCCATACGTATAAAGACGCTTATTACATGCCCATCAAGAGAATACTGGTTGTCGATGATTCTCCGACGGAGCGGCACTGTTTGAACGAAATTCTGACCAAGGCGGGCTACCAGGTTACGTTTGCATTTAACGGCGAAGAAGGGGTGGCCAAAGCGCGCAGCGAAAAGCCCGACCTGGTGGTGATGGATGTGGTGATGCCGGGTCTGAACGGTTTTCAGGCGTGCCGCAGCATGACCCTGGATCCGCTGACCGGATCGATCCCGGTCATACTGTGCACCACCAAAAACCAGGAGACCGATAAAATCTGGGCGCTGCGCCAGGGCGCCAAAGCCTATGTCACCAAGCCGGTCGACGGTGCGGATCTGTTAAAAAAAATAGCGGCGCTGGGGTGACATGGCGCGCCAAGTCGGACTTCGCGAATTTCAGGAAAACCTTGCCCGGCGGCTGGCCAATGCCTCGGCCCAAGACACGCTGCGTTCGCGCCTCGCGTTCGAATCGGGCAATCTGCTGTGGTTATTGCGCTTGCCGGATGCAGGCGAGGTGATGCCCGTGCCCTGGCTGTGCCGGGTGCCGCTGACCCAGCGCTGGTATAACGGACTGGTGAATGTGCGCGGCACGCTATTCGGCATGGTTGATCTCGCGGATTTTTGCGGCCACGGCGTGACGCCGCGCACCTCCGCAAGCGCCTTCCTGTCGTGCGGACAGCGCTACGGTCTGCATGTGGGCCTGGTGGTGCGCAAAGTCGTGGGGCTGCGCAATGCAGACGAGTTCAAACCTGTGGCGAATGCGAACGCCGACAAAATATGGATTTCCGGCGTCGTGCGCGATCATGAAGGTCGTGAATACCGGGAGCTCAACGTGGCCAGCCTGGTTCGAGATCCTGTTTTTCTGGATATCGGCGCAGGGCCCGCAAGATGAACGGAGAATCGCCATGATTGGCCAGCAGATTGCACAGGAAAATAAAATGGGCACACCACAGATTCCGCACCACGGCAAGCGCCGCAAAAAGACCAACGGCGTAGCCGGCGTACCCAGCGTACGGAGGCGGTCGCAACGGGGGCAGCGTGGTCAGCGTGGTTTAAGCGATCTGCATATCCTGATACTACTGGGCGTGATTTTCCTGCTGCCGGTGGTGGTGACCTCCTGGTTTCTGGTGCAGGTCAAGGATTTTCAGTGGTACATGCTGGGGCTGATTGCCGTGTGTGTGATCGGCGGGCTGATCGGTTTCATCCTGCTCGGGCGCAAGCTGATGAATACGTCGCACGAACGCGAATTAGCGGCGCGGCATGATGCCGATGAAAACAAACGCAATCAGGCTGCCATCCTGCTGTTGATGAATGAAATGGGCACACTCGCCGACGGCGATCTCACCGCCAAAGCGACGGTCTCCGAAGACATCACCGGCGCCATTGCCGACTCGGTGAACCTGACGGTGGGCGAGTTACGCAATCTGGTGTCCGGCGTGAACAAAACCGCGGACGAAGTCACACAAGGTGCTGCCGGCGCGAGCGTGGTATCGCAGCGGCTGCTCACCACCGCCAGCAGTCAAGGCGAAGAGTTGCGCAAGGCGGGTGACTCGGTGGAGCTGATGACGCAATCGATCGGCGAAGTATCCAAGAGCGCCGGACAATCGGCGGAAGTGGCGCGCCAATCACTGGTGACTGCCGAGCGCGGTTCGCAAGCGGTGCAAAACTCGATTAAATCGATGAACCAGATTCGTGATCAAATTCAGGAGACTTCCAAGCGCATCAAACGGCTCGGCGAATCGTCGCAGGAGATCGGTGAAATCGTCGAGCTGATTTCCGACATCACCGAGCAAACCAACGTGCTCGCGTTGAACGCCGCGATTCAGGCTGCGACCGCGGGTGAGGCCGGCCGCGGCTTCGCAGTGGTGGCCGAAGAAGTGCAGCGTCTGGCGGAACGTTCATCGGAAGCGACCAAACAAATCGGCGCCATCGTGAAAGCGATTCAGGCGGACACGCAAGATGCGGTGGCGGCGATGGAAAAAAGCACACAGGGCGTGGTGGAGGGCGCGCGCTTGTCGGATGCCGCCG
The DNA here is from genome assembly GCA_043741415.1 of Betaproteobacteria bacterium. GTDB lineage: Bacteria > Pseudomonadota > Gammaproteobacteria > Burkholderiales > SG8-41 > UBA5216. Next base: position 707 of record JAYUAH010000636.1, on the reverse strand, counting down.
GCAGCGCGTTGTCGGAAATCGACACCGTGACCAAAGAACTCGCCGAACGCATTCAGAACATTGCGGTCAGCACCGAAATGCAGGTTGATATTGCGCGCGAAGTCGCCAAGAGCATGCACAATTCGCTCACCTTGACCAGCGAGGCCACCATGGGCACCAACGAAACGGCGGCCACCATCAAGGAACTGGCCGCGCGCGCGCGCCAACTCAAAGCCTCGGTATCGCGTTTCAAGGTGTAGGCGCGGGTTAATAAAAAACTGTTTAAAAACAAATACTTACGATGAATTCCGCTTCGCCTTCGATGATTCAATCCCTGGCCACGGTGCACGACGCGGTACGCGACGAGTTACGTGCAGCCACACATGCGCTCGATGCCGGCGGCATACAAGCAGTGGCCGTCGCGCAAGGTCACTGGCAAGCAGCGCACGCCGCAATGCAAGTAGTGAATCATCGCGCGCTGATCAAATTCAGCGCTGAGCTGGGCGCGCTGATTACCGCAGCGGACAGCGAGGTCAAAGCCGATCGCGCGGTGTCATTTGCCGCGGGCGCTGCGGCATTGACGGAGTACATCGACGCGCTCATCGCCGCACGCCGTGATCAGCCCTTGCGGTTGTGGCCGGCGTACGAAGTCGTACAACAGGCACGCGGCATCACGCAATCGTACGCGAGCGATTTATTTTTTCCGAACCTGGATGGCGGGCCGGATG
>JAYUAH010000635.1:0-8035 GCA_043741415.1 Betaproteobacteria bacterium | reverse complement strand
GGCCGCGCGCGATGCGCACCAATTCTTCCTGGATCGCTTTTTCCGATTTCGAATCCAGCGCGGAAGTGGCTTCGTCAAAAATCAGAATGCGCGGATTTTTGAGTATCGCGCGCGCAATGGCCACGCGCTGTTTTTCGCCGCCGGATAATTTCAGGCCGCGCTCGCCGACCGGCGATTCATAGCCCTCGGGCAAGCTGACGATGAAATCGTGGATGTGTGCGGCGCGCGCCGCTTCGAGTACTTCCTCGTTGGCGGCGCCGGTGCGGCCGTAGTGAATGTTGTAATGAATGGTGTCATTGAACAGCACCGTGTCCTGCGGCACAATGCCGATCGACGCGCGCAGGCTGCCCTGCTGCACATCGCGGATGTCGGTGTCGTTCACGCTGATGGCGCCGCCGGAGACATCGTAAAAGCGGTAGAGCAATCGCGCCAGCGTGGATTTGCCCGAGCCGCTGTGACCGACCACCGCCATTTTGTGACCGGCGGGAATATCGAAGCTCACGTCGAACAGAATCTGCCGCTCGGGTTCGTAACTGAAATTCACGTGCTCAAAGCGCACGGTTGCGGGCCCGTCGGCCAGCGGCTGCGCGCCGGACTTATCCTGAATTTCGCGGTTTTCCTCGAGCAGCGTGAACATGCGGTCCATGTCGATCAGCGCCTGCTTGATTTCGCGATAGGCCATGCCCAAAAAATTAAGCGGGATGTAGAGCTGAATCAACAGCGCATTCACCAGCACCAGATCGCCCAGCGTGAGATTTTTCGCCACCACACCCTGCGCGGCGAGCACCATCAGCGAGGTTGCGGCCACCGCGATAATGGCGCTTTGACCGATGTTGAGTAGGCCCAGTGACGCTTCGGTTTTGACCGCGGCCGCTTCGTAACTGGTGAGATTGGCGTCGTAGCGCCGTGCCTCGAATTCTTCGTTGTTGAAGTATTTGACGGTTTCGTAATTGAGCAGGCTGTCGACGGCGCGCGTGTTGGCTTTTGAATCGAGCTCATTGGCGCGGCGCCGGATTTCGGTGCGCCATTCGGTAATCGATAGGGTGAATATGATGTAAACAATCACCGCGCCGAATGTCACCGCCACAAAGCGCCAGTCGAAGCGCGCGAACAGCACGGCGGCGACCAGCAGAAATTCGAGGATCACCGGGATAATCGAAAACAGCATGAAGGTGAGCAGCGTGGAGACGCCGCGCGTGCCGCGTTCGATGTCGCGCGTCATGCCGCCGGTCTGGCGGTTTAAATGAAAGCGGAGAGACAGGCTGTGCAAATGGCGGAACACATTGAGCGCGATGCGCCGCACTGCGCGTTGCGCGACGCGCACAAACACCATGTCGCGCAGTTCGGCAAACAGCGTGTTGGCAAAGCGCAGCAAGCCGTAAGCCACCAGCAATATAAACGGCACGGCGATCATCTGCTGCGTGGGCGTCAAGTCGTCGACGATGGATTTCATCAGCAGCGGCACGCCGACGTTGGCGAGCTTGGCGGCAATCAGAAACGTCAGCGCAATCGTCACCCGCGCTTTGTATTCCCACAAAAACGGCAGCAGCGTGGGCACCACGCGCCATTCGCTGCGCACTTTTTTCACGCTGACGGGCGCCGCAACCGCCGCGGCGCCGTTGGCATGCATAGGCGCGCTCACGTCGCACGCCCGGCTTTACAGCGACAAAAGTTATAGTTTAAAAAACTAAATAAAATCATATACTTATATAATACTTAAATCACAGGTCAGCGCGCGGTGATCCGAACTATGGTGCCAACCGCGCCCGCGCTGCACAGTGGCGCTGTCCACCCGAAACCCACGTACATAGATGCGGTCGAGGCGCAGCATAGGCAAGAGCGCCGGATAGCTGCGCGCGGGCCGGCCGTGATCGCTCTCGAACACTTCCTGCATGTTGAGCGGATTCGCGAATTCGTGTGTGGCACGATGACGCCAGTGCCAGTCGTTAAAGTCCCCCCCCACAATCAACGGCGCGTCGGCCGGCACCATGCGTTCGATGCGCTGGCGCAAGTGCTCGAGCTGGCGGCTGCGCCCGCGTGCGTGCAGCGCGAGATGCACGCACACGCAATGCAGTGGCACCGGCCAACCGGGAACCGCCATTTCGCAATGCAGCAGTCCGCGCTTTTCGAAACGGTGCGAAGATACATCCTGATTCTCCCAACGCAGAATTGGAAAACGCGACAGCAGCGCATTGCCGTGCTCGCCGCCGTCGGACACCACGTTGCGGCCATAGGCGTGGTCCGTCCAACCCAAGTCCGCAAGAAACTCGTGCTGCGGTTCGCTCGGCCAACTCAAATGACGCAGGGCGTGGGCGTCGTGGCGGCCGGACACTTCCTGCAAAAACACGATGTCCGCATCGAGCGCGCGCAGTTGATCGCGCAGCGCATGGATCACCACACGGCGATTGAAAATCGACATGCCTTTGTGAATGTTGCAGGTGGCGACGCGCAGCGGGACTGCAACTATGGGGGTGGAGGTCATCGCAAAAAAATCGGCGTGCCGCTCTCGCGGCACGCCGATATTGAACCACAAAAACTCAGGATACCGCCAGCATGCGATCGAGCGTAATGCGCGCGAGATCGGCTTCTCGTTGCGGCACCTTGATTTGATTGACCACTTTGCCGTCCACCAGATTTTCAAGTGTCCACGCCAGATGCTGCGGATCGATGCGCGCCATGGTGGAGCACATGCACACCGTTGGCGCCATGAACTGCACCACTTTGCCCTGCGGCTTGAATTCTTCGGCGATGCGGTTCACCAGGTTCAGTTCAGTGCCCACCAGCCAGCGCGTGCCCGGCGCACTGGCGGCGATGGTTTTGATGATGTAGTCGGTGGAGCCCACGTAGTCGGAGAGCTTGCACACCTCGAAATTACACTCCGGATGGCTGATCACCGCACCCGTTGGGTTTTGCTGGCGCCAGCGCAGAATGTGCGACGCCTGAAACATCTGGTGCACCGAGCAATGGCCTTTCCACAACAGCACTTTCGCCATTTTGATTTGCTGCGCGGTGAGCCCGCCCATCGGCAAATCGGGATCCCACACCAGCATTTCGGCGAGCGGAATATCCATTAAATAACCGGTCCAGCGGCCCAGATGCTGATCGGGGAAGAACAATACTTTGTCGCGCCGCCCAAACGCCCATTGCAGAATCTGCCGTGCGTTGCTCGAGGTGCAGACTATGCCGCCGTGCTCGCCGCAAAACGCTTTGAGGTCAGCGGCCGAGTTGATATAGGTGATCGGCGTAATGTGTTCGTCGGCATCCAGCACTTCGCCGATTTCGCGCCACGCGCGTTCGACCTTCGCCAGATTGGCCATGTCGGCCATCGAGCAGCCCGCGCTCATGTCCGGCAGGATCACCGTTTGCGTCGGCTTTGAAAGAATGTCCGCAACTTCCGCCATGAAGTGCACGCCGCAGAACACCAGGTAATCGGCGTCGGTACGCGAGGCGAGCTTGGACAGCCCCAGGGAGTCGCCCACGAGGTCGGCGTGACGATAGACGTCGGCACGCTGATAGTGATGGCCCAGAATCGACAGACGGCTGCCCAGCGCCTTTTTGGCGGCGAGTATGCGCGGCTGACAAGCGTCGTCAGCCAGGGGCTTGTATTGCTCAAACTTGATCGGACTTACGGTGCTGTTTTCCATGAGGCCCTTTCGTTTGCGGCTGGCGCGGTAATGCCGCTAGTGTCGTGGTTACCCGGTGCTGCGAAGAACGTGGAAAGATATCATACTAAGACTCGAAATCCAGTTCGGAATTCCCTCAACCGAAGCAGCTTCAATGTGCGAACGCACAATCGGTGTACATAGTGAGCGCCAAACAGTGCGATTTAACACTTATTTTTCAGCCCACTCTGTCGGGCAGCGCACGTATGGCATCGGCATTGCTCCAGGAGAATGTTTTTTCCGCCGCTGCCTGCCACGGTAACCACAAGTACTGTAGGTGTTCTCGCGGCGCCAGAGTTACCGGCAATGCCGACGGCAGTTCCAGGCTGAACACATGCTCCATATTGTGCGCAACGCCGGGCGCGTAGCGGCCACGCCAGCGCGAAAAAATCTCGAACTGGTTTTGCATGTTCCAATTGCGTAAGGGGTAAAGGCGCGCATCAAGCCCGGTTTCCTCGGCCACCTCGCGCACCGCGGTGACTTCCAGCGACTCGGCTTCGCTATCTTTGCTGCCGGTAACCGATTGCCAGAAACCCGGCCGGTCGGCGCGTTCCATCAGCAGCACCTGGAGGTCGCCCGTATGCACCACCACCAACACGGAAACCGGGATTTTGTAGGCCAAGGCCAGGGCGTCTACAAACTAAAGCGCCGGCAGGTCTGTGGCTCCGTCGACAAACACCACGAACGGCGTGCCTTTGGCTTTCCAGTAAACAGCGGCTTCGCTCAACACGTCGAGCGCGGTTTGGTAATCGTCGGGCGCGGCTTTGGCGAATTTTTCGCCGCGGTTCAGATGCAGCACGTAACCCTTGCTTTTCAACCATTCGAAATCACGCAGACAATCCGCCAGAGCGTCCCAGTTTTCGCCGAAGTGCGGCGGCAACTTCATCTGCTTCTTGCACAAGGCGAGAAATTGCTTTTTGTCGGTGACGGCGACGAGTGGCATATCCAGCCACACTTGCCCTGCTGCTGCCGCGCTTTTGCGCACACTGTCGAGTTGCGCCGGCGCGCGGTAGACGCCGGATTGCTTTGCCGTCAGGATTGCCGGAGCGCTCATGGCACGATTCGCTTGAAAGAGATGTAGTGATCGTCACTGTAGTACTTTTCGCCGCCCATGCCGGTGATTATGCGCCTCGCGCCGCGATGCCGCACGCCCGGCGTTTTCACCGTGAATTCGTGGTAGTAACCGCGCTCCTTGATCGGCAGGCGTTTTTCAAAATTGCCGAACACGATGCCGTCGCGGTCAAAATCATACGGCCCGCCTTTTTCGATTTGCCGCAGCGTATCGCGCGCTTCGGGCGGCAATGCCTTGACCGCAATGTCCGCCAGCGTGGGCTGTATGCGCCGCGGCGCATCGGGTGCTGCCTCGCGCAACTGGGCGCCAGCCGGCGCGATAAACATCGCCGCTGCGATGAAAATAAGTAAGTATTTGATTTTATTGATTATTTTTATCACGGTACGGAACCGGCTATATCCCATAGCCTGTCTAACGCGCGGCCTGCACTGCGGGATGACCTCATGCTCAAGCCACCGACACATCGACGTTGCGCAATCGAATATGCAATTCGCGTAACTGCTTTTCGTCGACCGTGTTCGGCGCGTGCGTCAGCAGACACTGCGCGCGCTGCGTCTTCGGAAACGCGATCACATCGCGTATCGAATCAGCACCCGCCATCAGCGTCACAATACGGTCGAGGCCAAACGCGATACCGCCATGCGGCGGCGCGCCGTATTGCAACGCTTTCAGCAGAAAGCCGAACTTGGCCTCGGCTTCTGCGGCATCGATGCCCAGCGCAGTGAACACTTTCGACTGCACGTCCTGCCGATGAATACGCACCGAGCCGCCGCCGATTTCCCAGCCGTTTAACACCATATCGTGCGCAATGGCGCGCGCCTTGCCCGGATCGGTGGCGAGAAAATCTTCGTGCCCCGGCGCGGGCGCGGTGAACGGATGGTGCATGGCGTTCCAGCACTTGGCTTCTTCGTCCCACTCGAACATCGGAAAGTCGAGCACCCACAGCGGCTTCCATTCTTTACTGGCGAAACCGCGCTCGTGACCGATTTTTGCTCTGAGCGCACCCAGTGCCTCATTGACGATTTTCGCTTTGTCGGCGCCGAAGAAAATCAGATCACCGTTTGCAGCACCGGTGCGTTCGATGGCTGCTTTGAGCGCCGCCGCGGATAGGTTCTTCACGATGGGCGATTGCAAGCCGGTTTCGTTCAGTTGCGTGACATCGTTGATCTTGATGTACGCCAAGCCCTTGGCGCCGTAGATTTTGCTGAATTCAGTGTAGGCGTCGATCTCGCCGCGGGTGAGCGCCGCACCGCCCGGCACCAGCAAGCCCGCGACGCGTCCACCCGGCGTATTGGCCGGGCCGGAGAACACTTTAAACGCAACGTCTTTCATCGCATCGGTCAATTCGGTGAGCTTCAATGCCACGCGCATATCCGGTTTATCCGAGCCGTAGACCGACATGGCCTCATCAAACGCCATGCGCGGAAACGGCTGCGGCAAATCGATGTCGAGCACGTCCTTGAACACGGAACAGATCATTTTCTCCATCATGTCCGTGATTTCCAACTGCGTCAGGAATGAGGTCTCGATATCAATCTGCGTGAACTCCGGCTGACGATCCGCGCGCAAATCTTCATCGCGAAAACATTTGACGATCTGGTAGTAGCGATCAAACCCGGACACCATCAGCATTTGCTTGAACAACTGCGGCGACTGCGGCAGTGCGAAAAATTCGCCAGCATGCACACGCGACGGCACCAGATAATCGCGCGCGCCCTCGGGCGTGGAGCGCGTCAGCATCGGCGTTTCGATGTCGATAAAACCGAGCTTGTCGAGATAATTACGCACCGCCATCGCCGTGCGATAACGCAGGCGCATGTTTTTTTGCATGGCCGGGCGGCGCAAATCGAGAAAGCGGTATTCGAGACGCACGTTCTCAGACAACGATTCATCGTCCATCAAAAACGGCGGCGTCAGCGACAGATTCAAAATCTCGATCGATTGCGCCAGCACTTCGATTTCACCGCTGACGAGATTGGCGTTCACCGTGCCATCGGGGCGCGGTCGCACTTTGCCGGTGACACTCACCACAAATTCGTTACGCAGCGTTTCCGCGGTTTTGAAGGTGGCCGCATTGTCCGGGTCGCACACGATTTGCAGCAGGCCTTCGCGGTCGCGCAAGTCGATGAAAATGACACCGCCATGATCGCGGCGCCGATGTACCCAGCCCTGCACCGTCACGACTTGTCCCAGATGTTTGCGGCTCACCAGCCCGCAATATTCGCTGCGCATGTGTTGTAAACCCAAAAAAATCAGTCGGTAAACGTTTATTCGTTGGCGGCGCGCGGTTGCGCCGCCGGCGGCATGGCTTGGGATTCGGCCAACTTACGCAGCCTGCCGTTGCCACCGTTATTCGATGTCACCACGCCCATGGAGATAATGTATTTCAACGCTTCGTCAATGGTCATGTCGAGCTCGATGACTTCCGAGCGCTTGACGTAAAAATAAAAACCGTTAACCGGACTGGGCGTGGTCGGGATAAACACCGCGACGTGTTCTTCGGCAAACTCCGCCAGCAGCTCGTTCGGCACATTGGTCTGTAGCGCCAGCGACCACGCTTGCGGATGCGGATAACGCACCAGCAGCACCTTGCGAAATGCGTGCCCGGAGCCCGAAAACAGCGTATCGCTAACCTGCTTCACCGCCTTGTAAATGGAATTCACCACCGGAATGTGCAGTAGCACGCGCTCCCAGAAGCGCACCAGCTTTTGTCCGATGAAATTTGCCGCCAGCACGCCCGTGAGGAACACCACGCCCACCGTCAGAATGGCACCGAGTCCTGGAATATGGATGCCGCCCAGCCAGTTTTCGGTGCGCAGCGCTTGCGGCAGCAACAGCAGCGATTGATCCATGAGGCTCACCAACAGGTTGAGCACCCACACCGTGATCACCAGCGGCACCCAGATCAACAGGCCGGTAATCAGGTAGCGCTTAAAAAAACTCTTCTTGGGCATGGCAATTTATGCGGACTGGGCAAAGTGCGTGGCGCGTAACCGGATGGTTAAGAATACCAACGCGCAATCGCCGCAATCGTTACAGCGCAATAGCGGGTTTGTGCGCCACATCAACTACCGCTGGTCGACGCTGGCGCGCTCGATGGTGTCGACGCCGAGGACCCCGAAGCTGCCGCAGGCGCAGCCGGAGCACTGGGCGTGCTGCTGGCGGCCGATGCGGATTCCGCCTTCGACGTTTCTGTTTTGGCTGCTGCTGCGGCGCCGGATTCAGCTTGACCACCCTCTGCCTTCGCGGTGGTATCTGTTTGTTTTGATTCGGCTTTTTTACGCGCTTCCGCGGTGTTGCT
>JAYUAH010000634.1:0-3439 GCA_043741415.1 Betaproteobacteria bacterium | reverse complement strand
TTTCGCTTTGTTATTGTTTTTGCGTCTGCCGTTGCCATAAACCACGGCGCGACGGCCGCCGACGCCTGGCCCACCAAAACCATACGCGTCATTGCGGCTGGTGCAGCAGGCGGGCCCATCGACATCATGTCGCGGGTGGTGATGCAGAAATTGTCCGATCAACTGGGGCAATCCATCGTCATCGACAATCGCAGCGGCGCGGGCGGCACGCTGGCCACGCGCATGGCGGTGACGGCCAATAACGACGGCCACACGCTGCTGTGCAACAGCAGCCAGTACGTGGCGTCGTACAGTCTTTACAAAGACCCGGGCTACAACGCCTACAAGGATTTCATTCCCATCATCAACGCGGGCACGAGCCCTAATATCATTTTTGTGAATCCGAATACGCCGGCCAAAGATTTGAAGGAATTGATCGCGCTGGGCAAAACCAAAAAACTTCAGTTCGGTTCCGCCGGCGCCGGCAGCACGCCGCATCTCACCGGCGAGCGCCTGCTGAAAATCATGGCCAAGCTCGACATCGAACACGTGCCGTACAGCAGCGCGATGCCGGCGGTGCTCGCCACCGTGTCCGGCCAAGTGCCGATCGGCTTGACGGCCATGCCACCGTCGGTGCAGTTGATCAAGTCGGGCCGCATCCGCGGCATCGCCGTTACCAGCCAGCAGCGCATGCCGTCGTTGCCGGAGGTGGGTACCGTGGCCGAGCAGGGTTACCCCGGCTATGAGGACTACACCTGGATTGCATATTTCGCACCGGCGGGCGTGTCGAAAGCCATCGTCGAACGGCTCAACAAAAACATCGCCGCGATTGTGGTGATGCCCGACGTAAAAGAGCGCCTCTCTGCGGCTGGCTTCGATCCGGTGAACAACACGCCCGAACAATTCGCTAAATATGTGAGTGAAGAAATTACCAAGTGGGCGAAGGTGATCAAGGAGGCGGGGGCTAAAGCCGATTAGTGCGCGGATTGATTTTGTAGGGCGGGAGGAGCGTAGCGCGTCCTGCCTTAGCGGAAATTTACGAGAAAACTGGCGGAAGGCGCTACGCTTCTTCCGGCCTACGAGTACTGTCGCCGTATCCGCCCTGCGACCTCGCGTCCATTGCGTCGACGAATTAAGCGGACTAGACGCGGTTCAATTGATAGCACGCCGTCTTTCCCATTTGGAATCCATAAAAGACCAGTTTTGTCCCAGCCAATCACCGTTACGACTCTGCCAGCCCATTTTCGAAAATCACGGCGATAGCCACGATCTACTTGGACGGAACCAATGGCGGTTTTAATTCGCACGGAATCGCCGGTACGAATTGCTCGACCATTGCAGTCGGTTCGGTGTTGTCTTGAACGCAATTTCTGAGAACGAGTTGGCACGCGTAGCCCGGGTGGAACAAAGTGTAACCCGGGTGACGATCCCCGGAATACGCTACGCTCCGTCCAGGCTACGGGTTTTTAATCTGAATAAATCTGCGTAAATCCATGTGAAAAAAAGCCTTTGAAGTTCACCCCTTTGCCCGCACCACCGGATTTCTCAACACCCCAATATCCTTCTGCACAATGTCGCAAACCATCCCATCTTCAAGATCAGGAATGGTGGCGTTATCCACCCCGGTCCAAATCACATCCCCCGGCAGCAGCGTAATGTATTTTGAAATTTTCTCGATGTAGTGTTGCAGTGAAAAAATCATGTTGCTGGTGCTGTAGCTGTTGACCATCTTACCGTCGAGATAGGTTTCGATATCAAGGTTCATCGGGTCCAACCCCGTGGTAATGAACGGGCCCATGGGTTTCCAGCCGTCGCAGTTTTTGGCGCGCCATAGCGTGCGGTCGGAGGCTTGCCAGCCGCGGTCGCTGACGTCGTTGCCGAGCGTGTAGCCGAGCACGCACGACAGCGCGTTGGCTTCGGTGAGATTTTTCGCGCGCTTGCCGATGACGGCGACGAGTTCGCCTTCGTATTGGATGGGGCCGGGCGCGTCGGCGGGGATCACGATCGGCGCGCCAGTTGGTGACAGCGCATTCTGTGAGCGGTAGCCGATGTCGGCTTTTTTCGGCGGCTGGGTGTTGGTGCCTTTGCGCTTGTTGCCCCACTCGATGTGCGCGAGATAATTGATGCCGGCGCAATAAAAATTCGGCGGCTCGCACGGCACCAAAGTTTTCAATGCCGACAGCGCGTGCTTTTTGTTGGTAGTGGTGTAGCTGGTGAAGGGTGACCCGTCGAGTTCGACGACTTGATCGCCTTCGACGTGGCCGAAAAATAGGCGTCCGTTCTGTTCAAAGCGTCCGTATTTCATGGGATTGCCTTTGTTATGTAAGTATTTGATTTTAAACAATTATTTGTTTTTCGAGTTTTTGGCGAGTTTCATCCATTTGTCGATGTCAGCACGGATCGTCGCGGCGAATTGTTCCGGCGTGTTGCCGATAATGTCGAGGCTCAAGTCGGTGAGCGACTGTCGCACCTCCGGCGCTTTTAAAGTTTGCGCGGCGCCGCCGTATAGTTTGTCGAGCAGCGGTTTGGGCAGACGCGCGGGGCCGAGCAGGCCGTACCAAATTGAGACATCAAAGCCCGGCACGGCGGATTCCGCGATGGTGGGCACCTCGGGCATCAGTGATGAGCGCGTCAATGTTGAAATGCCCAGCACTTTGAGCCGTCCGCTTTTCACATGCGCGATGGATTGCGCAAAGCCCGCGAACGCCAGATTGACTTGCCCCGCAATCAAATCGGTAATACCCACCACGCCTTTGTATGGCACGAGCAAGATGTTCACGCCCGCCATGGTGTTGAACAATTCAGCGGTGACATGAATCGCGCTGCCGGGGCCGGCAGTGGCGCTGCTCAACGCGCCGGGCTTCGCTTTCGCCAATGCGATGAGTTCTTTCACCGTGCGCGCTTCCACCGCAGGGTGTGCGACCAGTATGTAAGGTGAGGCCACCACCAGCGAAATCGGCGTGAAGTCGCGCACGGGATCGTACGGCAGATTCGGCGTGGAACTCGGCTGCATGGCAAACGTCGACGAAATAAAAATGAGAGTATGGCCGTCGGGTGCGGCGCGCGCGGTGAGTTCGACGGCCAGCATGCCGGCTGCGCCCGCGCGATTGTCGACGACGAATTGCTGGCCCCACGCGTCAGTAAGTTTTTTGCTGAGTATGCGCGCGACCACATCGCTGGTGCCGCCGGGGGTGAAGCCAACGAGCACGCGCACGGGGCGGGTGGGATAGGTGACGTCCGCTGCGTTCGCGACTGCAGCGCAGGAAAATAGACCGAGCAAAAACAGAGGTTTGAAAAGGCAAGGCATGAGTGATGCGTGCGCGTGAAGCAGAGCCAAAAGTATAACCGGTTTGCGCGTGCGGTCAGGCGGGATCGCCAGCATCTGGATTCGACGCGCGTGCGGCTATCGGGATTCAGTAGAATGCAATATGGGACAAAGATTTTTTGCTGAAGGACTCGT
>JAYUAH010000633.1:0-3450 GCA_043741415.1 Betaproteobacteria bacterium | reverse complement strand
ACGAAAAACAATCAATAAAATCAAATACTTACATAGATTCCGACGGTAACGAGCTAGGTCAGCAAATTACACCGCTGGATCGTGCCGGCATTTATGTGCCCGGTGGCAAAGCAGCGTATCCGTCGACGGTGATCATGAATGCAACACCGGCGAAAGTCGCCGGTGTGCGCGAAATCATCATGGTGGTGCCGACACCGGGTGGCGAAAAAAATGCGCTGGTGCTGGCGGCGGCTGCACTGACGGGCGTGGATCGCGTGTTCACCATCGGTGGCGCACAAGCAGTGGGTGCGCTCGCTTACGGCACGCAGACGATCGCGCAGGTGGATAAAATCGTCGGCCCCGGCAATGCGTATGTGGCTGCGGCGAAACGGCGCGTGTTCGGCGTAGTCGGCATCGACATGGTGGCGGGGCCGTCGGAGATACTGGTGGTGTGTGACGGCAGTACCGATCCGGACTGGATTGCGATGGATTTGTTTTCGCAGGCCGAGCACGACGAAATGGCGCAGGCGATTTTGCTGTGTCCGGATGCGGCCTATATCGATAAAGTTGCCGCGAGCATCGAACGCCAGATGAAAGACATGCCGCGCAAGGATATTATTCGCGCGTCACTCGACGGGCGCGGCGCTTTAATCAAGGTGCGTGATCTTGACGAAGCATGTGCGATCGTGAATCGTGTCGCACCGGAGCATCTGGAATTGTCGGTGGAAAACGCGCAGGCGCTGCTGCCAAAAATCCGCCACGCCGGTGCGATTTTTCTGGGGCGTTATTCATCGGAAGCATTGGGCGATTACTGCGCGGGGCCCAATCACGTGCTGCCGACCTCGCGCACGGCGCGGTTTTCATCGCCGCTGGGTGTCTATGATTTTCAGAAGCGGTCGAGCATTATTAATGTGTCGCGTGCGGGTGCGGTGAAGCTGGGCAAGATCGCGGCTGAGTTGGCGTATGGCGAAGGTTTGCCCGCGCATGCACGGTCTGCTGAATACCGTATGAAAAATGCAGGATAAAGTGATGCGCCGATGAGCAAGTATTGGAGCAAAGTGGTGCATGGCCTCACGCCGTACGTCCCCGGCGAGCAGCCGAAGCTGCCCAATCTGGTGAAACTCAACACCAACGAAAGCCCGTACGGCCCGAGCAAGCGTGTGCTGGATGCGCTGCGTGCGGAGGTAGGTGACACACTGCGGTTGTATCCCGATCCCGGCAGCGACAAATTGCGTGCGGCGATTGCGAAACGTCACGGCCTCACGCCCGATCAGGTGTTCGTCGGCAATGGTTCGGATGAAGTGTTGGCACATGTGTTTATGGCGTTGCTGAAGCATGATGCGCCGTTGTTGTTTCCCGACATCACCTATAGTTTTTACCCGGTGTATTGCGGCCTCTACGGCATTCAGTACGAGCAGGTGCCGTTGAATGCGGCTTTTGAAATTAACGTCGCGGATTATGCGCGTCCGAACGGCGGCATTATTTTCCCCAACCCGAATGCGCCGACGGGAACGCTGGTGCCGTTGTCCGACATCGAACGCTTGCTCAAAGCCAACACGGATTCCGTGGTGGTGGTGGACGAGGCGTATGTCGATTTCGGCGGCGTGTCGTGCGTGCCGTTGATCCAAAAATTCCCGCAACTGCTGGTGACGCACACGCTGTCGAAGTCGCGCGCGCTGGCAGGCTTGCGCGTGGGTTATGCCACAGGGCACGTGGATCTCATTGAAGCGTTGAATCGTGTGAAAGACAGTTTCAATTCTTATCCGCTGGATCGCTTTGCGCAGGCGGGGGCTGCGGCGGCGATGGAAGACGAAGACTATTTTAACGCGATGTGCCGCAAAGTCATCGATACAAAAACGCGACTGATTGCCGATCTGCAAGGCTTGGGATTTGAAGTGCTCCCGTCGGCGGCAAATTTTATTTTTGCGCGCTTTCCGGGGCGTGACGGCGCGGATATCGCGGCGAAATTGAGAGAACGCAGTATCATCGTGCGGCACTTTCGCAATCCAGCGCGCATTTCGCCGTTCATGCGTATTACCATAGGCACCGACGAGCAATGTTCGGGTTTGGTCGACGCCTTGCGTGAAATCGTAAAATTCAATAAAATCAAATAGTTATATGAAAACGGTCAATATCCAGGACGCGCTGCATTCCCTCACCCTCGGTCCGTCTCCCGGAGGGAGAGGGAAGTAAAGCCCTTCTCCCGCCGGGAGAAGGGTTGGGATGAGGGAGGCAGTTTGGTTGTTAACACCTCAGTTCGAAAAATCATGCCAAGACAGGCGCAAGTCACTCGCAACACCAACGAAACGCAGATCAGCGTGTCGCTCGATCTCGACGGCAGCGGCAAATCCAAGCTTGCCACCGGCGTGGGTTTTCTCGATCACATGCTCGACCAGATCGCGCGTCATGGCGTGTTCGATCTCGAAGTGAGCGCCAAAGGTGATTTGCATATCGATGCGCATCACACGGTGGAAGACGTCGGCATCACCCTGGGGCAAGCGTTCGCCAAAGCCATCGGCGACAAATCCGGCGTGCGCCGCTACGGCCACGCCTATGTGCCGCTCGACGAAGCGCTGTCGCGCGTGGTGGTTGATCTTTCCGGACGACCGGGGCTCGACATGAAAATCGATTTTGTGCGCGCGCGCATCGGCGAATTCGATGTTGATCTCACACGCGAGTTTTTTCAGGGCTTTGTGAATCACGCACTGGTGACGCTGCACATCGACAACCTCAAAGGCGACAACGCCCATCATCAGGTAGAGACTGCGTTCAAGGCCTTCGGCCGCGCACTGCGCATGGCGGTGGAGCTCGATCCGCGCACGCAGGGTGTGCCGTCGACCAAGGGTTCGCTCTAACTCATTCTCGCGCTGTTCGATAAAATGAATTCCATCGCAGTCATCGACTACGGCATGGGCAATTTGCGCTCGGTGTCCAAAGCCCTTGAGCACGTGGCGCCCGGCGCGCAAGTGCGCGTGACCGACGATCCTTCGGTAGTACGCGCGGCGGATCGCGTGGTGTTTCCGGGGCAGGGCGCCATGCCCGACTGCATGCGTGAGTTGCGCTCGCGCGGACTGTATGAAGCGGTGATCGCCGCGGCGCGTGACAAGCCTTTTCTGGGCATCTGCATCGGCCTGCAAATGCTGTTTGAAATCAGCGAAGAGGGTGACACGCCGGGGCTGGGCATCTTGCCCGGTCGCGTGCGTCGTTTTGGGCACGAGTTGACGGATGAGCGTGGTCACAAACTCAAGGTGCCGCACATGGGCTGGAACGAAGTCGAGCAACGCATCGCACACCCGTTGTGGCAGGGCATCGCGGCCAATGCGCGCTTCTATTTTGTGCACAGCTACTATCCGGAACCTGCAAATCCCGGCCTTACCGCGGCAGTCAGCCGTTATCCAGCGGCGTTTGCGTGTGCCGCGGCACGTGATAATCTCTTTGCGGTGCAGTTTCACCCGGAAAAGAGCGCCGCAG
>JAYUAH010000632.1:0-18010 GCA_043741415.1 Betaproteobacteria bacterium | reverse complement strand
GACGTATCCGACGCGATACGCGATGAGGTGATCAGCAGCGCCGCCTCCAAGGTGAGCGCACATGCGGTGGTGCGCCGCGAATTGCTGGCGTATCAACGGACATTTCGCCAGGCGCCCGGATTGGTGGCCGACGGACGCGATATGGGGTCGGTGGTTTTTACTGACGCGGTGCTCAAATTCTATCTGACCGCCAGCGCAGAAGCGCGCGCGAAAAGACGTCATAAGCAGTTGATCGACAAGGGTTTGGATGCTAATATGACGACCCTTTTACAGGATATAAAGCTGCGCGATCAACGGGATAGCGAACGTGCGGCGGCCCCCCTGAAGAAGTGCCCGGACGCGATTGGAGTTGACACTACGAATCTGTCAGCGGTGCAGGCGATAGCGCGAGTTTTGGAATATTGCAAAGGTTTACCGGATGCGTCTAACGCTGGCGTATGATGGTGTGTAGCAGGCAACAGTGTTAACCCCAGGCGCCACAGTCTGCCAAGGCATGTGGTTTTAGCAACCAACCCCGCTTTTTGAAAAATACCTATTTAAAACAATTAGTTATTATGGTATTTTGGTAAGCGGATACTCCAAGTGATGTTAAACAATGACAACTGAAATTCAAGCCGGCGACGCTGGCGGTATGGAAAGCTTTGCTGCGCTATTCGAAGAAAGCCTGTCGCGCAAGGAAATGCGTATCGGCGAAGTGATTACCGCCGAAGTCGTGCGCATCGACGATAACTTTGTGGTCGTCAACGCGGGGCTGAAGTCCGAAAGCTATATCCCCAGAGAAGAATTCATGACCGATGATGGCGTGTTTGAAGCCAAGATCGGAGATTTTGTCAGTGTCGCCATCGAATCCCTCGAAAACGGTTTCGGCGAAACGCGTTTGTCGCGCGACAAAGCCAAGCGCCTCGCCTCGTGGCTGGATCTGGAAGACGCGCTCGAAAAAGGCCGTATCGTGCAGGGCATGGTCAATGGCAAGGTGAAGGGCGGACTGACGGTGATGGTGAACGGCATCCGTGCCTTCCTGCCGGGTTCGCTGGTCGATATCCGCCCGGTAAAAGACACTGCACCGTACGAAAACAAATCGATGGACTTCAAAGTCATCAAGCTCGACCGCAAGCGCAATAACGTGGTGGTGTCGCGCCGCGCGGTGCTCGAAGTGACGCAAGGCGAAGAGCGTCAAAAGCTGCTCGAAAATCTGCAAGAAGGTTCGGTGGTCAAAGGCATCGTCAAGAACATTACCGATTACGGCGCGTTCGTGGATCTGGGCGGCATTGATGGCTTGCTGCACATTACCGACCTCGCCTGGCGCCGCGTCAAACACCCCAGCGAAGTGCTGACGGTGGGCGACGAAGTGCAGGCCAAAGTACTCAAGTTCGATCAGGAAAAAAACCGCGTTTCACTCGGCATGAAGCAGTTGGGCGAAGATCCGTGGGTGGGCCTCGGCCGCCGTTATCCGCAGGGTACGCGTTTGTTCGGCAAAGTGTCGAACCTGACCGACTACGGCGCGTTTGTAGAAATCGAAACCGGCATCGAAGGCTTGGTGCACGTGTCCGAAATGGATTGGACCAACAAGAACGTGCATCCGTCGAAAGTGGTGCAGCTCGGTGACGAAGTCGAAGTCATGGTGCTGGAAATCGACGAAGAGCGCCGCCGCATTTCGCTCGGTATGAAGCAGTGCATGGCGAATCCGTGGGAAGAGTTCTCGATGAATCACAAGAAGGGCGAAAAGGTCAAAGGCCAGATCAAATCGATTACTGACTTTGGTATTTTCGTCGGTCTCACCGGCGCTATCGACGGGCTGGTGCATCTCTCGGATCTGTCGTGGTCGCTGCCCGGCGAAGAAGCCGTGCGCAACTACAAGAAGGGCGACGAAGTCGAGGCCGTGGTGCTGGCGATTGACGTTGAGCGCGAACGCATTTCGCTCGGTGTCAAGCAAATGGATGGCGACCCGTTCACCAATTTTGTGTCTTCCAACGACAAGAATTCCATCGTGGAAGGTACTGTAAAATCCATCGATGCCAAAGGCGCAGTGATTCAGTTGGCCGGCGATATCGAAGGTTATTTGCGCGCCTCGGAAGTGGCGCGTGATCGTGTAGAAGATATTCGTACCCATCTGAAGGAAGGCGATGCGGTGACGGCGATGATTATTAATATCGATCGCAAGAACCGTTCGATCAACCTGTCGATCAAGGCAAAAGACGTGTCGGAGGAGTCCGCGGCGATGCAAAAGATCTCTACGGACAGCAAGTCGGCAAGCACCGGAACTACAAATCTCGGTGCCTTGCTAAAAGCCAAGTTGGATACGGCGAATACTCAACAATAAGGGAGCATCATGACCAAGTCGGAGTTGATCGCGAAACTTGCGGCGCGTTTTCCCCAGTTGGTGGCGAAGGACGCTGAGCTGGCGGTAAAGATGATACTGGATGCGATGGGCAAGAGTCTTGCGCAAGGACAGCGCATCGAAATTCGGGGATTTGGCAGTTTCGGTCTTAATCGCCGACCGGCACGCATCGGGCGCAATCCCAAATCGGGTGACCGCGTGCAGGTGCCCGCGAAACATGTTCCACACTTCAAAGCCGGCAAGGAATTGCGTGATCGCGTTGATGTGTCGAAATAATCTTGCACCAAAGTTCGTAGTCTTCTCCGCAAAACGGCATGATCGAAAGATCATGCCGTTTTTTGCTGTGCTGCGATAATGAAAACATTGTCGTGGGCCATCAAGATAGTCCTGTTCCTGATTGCGCTTACGTTTGCACTAAAGAATACGGCGTGGGTCACGGTACGCTATTACTTGGGATTGCAATGGCAGGCACCGTTGATTTTCGTCATGCTTGCAGCGTTCTTTCTGGGGACGCTGGCGGGTGTCATGGCGAGCTTTCCCTATATCGCGCGCCTGCGGCGCGAGGTCTCTAGCTTGCGCAAAAAAACGGTTGCTGTTCAAGCCGCCGAAAGTGCAGCAATCCCGCAGCGTATCGCAGATGTTCCGTAAGTATCCCCGATCCGTGGCGCCATGGAAATAGAATACTGGTGGCTACTGGTGTTGCCGCTGTTTTTCGCGCTGGGCTGGATCGCAGCGCGTATCGACATCCGTCACCTCTTGACCGAATCACGCGTGTTGCCGAGTTCGTATTTCAAAGGCCTGAACTTTCTGGTCAACGAACAGCCGGATAAGGCGATCGAAGCATTTATCGAAGTGGTCAAGGTCGATCCGCAAACCATCGAACTGCATTTTGCACTGGGCAACCTGTTTCGGCGCCGCGGCGAAATCGAGCGCGCGATCCGCATGCATCAGAATCTGGTGGCGCGGGCCGATCTGGGCAAGGATCAGAAGACGCTGGCGCTGTATGAACTCGCGCAGGATTATCTCAAGGCCGGTTTGCTGGACCGCGCCGAGGAGCTTTTTCTCAAACTGGAAGGTTCGCTCTACGCCGAGTCGGCACTGAAATTTTTGCTGGGCATCTATGAGCAAGAGAAAGATTGGCACAAGGCGATTGTCATTGCCGGCAAGCTCGAAAGCGTGACCGGGCGTTCGCATCAAAAAGACATTGCAAACTTCTATTGCGAATTGGCCGGCAGCGAGATTATGCATTCGCGCGCCGAAGCGGCGCGGCCACTTCTGGAAAAAGCATTGAGCCATCATCGGCTGTGTGTGCGTGCGAATCTGCTGTTGGGCGATCTGGAGCAGACGCAGGGCAAGCTCGACGCCGCAGTGGATGCCTGGAAGCGTATCGAGAGCCAAAATCCGGATTATCTGTCGTTGGTTGCCGAGCGCATTTACCGTGCCTTCAAGCAGCAAGACAAGGCCGCGGAGGGGGTGACCTTGCTGCGCGGTTATCTCGCCAAGTACCCGTCGCTCGACTTATTGAATGCGGTGTTTGACGGCTTGCTCGAATCGCAGGGCGCTGAAAGTGCGTATGCGCTGGTGCGAGATGAATTGCGCCGTTCGCCGACCCTGCTTGGACTGGATAAACTGCTGGAGGCGCAGTTGCTCGACGTGCCCGCTGAACGCAGGCAGGATCTGGAATTGACTAAAACGCTGGTGCATCAACACGCGCGCGGGCTCGCCATGTATAAATGCGATCATTGCGGATTCCGTGCGCGCCAGTTTTACTGGCACTGTCCCGCCTGCGCCTCGTGGGAAACCTATTCACCGCGTCGTACCGAAGAGAAAGCATTGCCGGCATGACTGATCCGAAAATCATTGTGGCGCTCGATTATGCGTCTGCGCAACCGGCACTGGATATGGCCGCGCGGCTCGATCCCACCTTGTGTCGCGTTAAGGTCGGTAAAGAACTGTTTGTCGCCGCCGGTCCCGCCCTCGTCGACACGCTGGTGCGGCGCGGCTTTGGCGTGTTTCTGGATCTCAAATTTCATGACATACCGAACACCGTCGCCAGCGCCTGTAAGTCGGCCGCGCGCCTGGGTGTGTGGATGATGAACGTGCATGCTGCGGGCGGCACGGCGATGATGCAAGCGGCGCGCGAGGCGCTGGCGGGGGCCGTTGCGCGCCCCAAGCTGATTGCGGTCACCGTATTGACCAGCATGGGTGAGAGTGAGCTTAATGATATCGGCATGCAGGGCCCTACGCAGGTGGCTGTGTTGCGTCTCGCGCAGCTTACCCAGGCCGCGGGTCTCGATGGCGTGGTCTGTTCAGCGCAGGAAGCGCGCAGCGTGCGCGCGGCCTGTGGCGCCGGTTTTAATTTGGTGACACCCGGCATACGCCTGGCGGACGCCGCGCAGGACGATCAAAAGCGCGTGATGACGCCGCGTGCGGCGATTGAGGCAGGTGCCGATTACCTGGTGATCGGCCGGCCCATTACGCAGGCGGCGGATCCGATCGCCACCCTTGAGCGTATACAACGCGAGATCGCGGGGTGAGCATGCCTAGCACCCAGACAATTTCGCCTGCAATCTCTGCCGCACAATTCGCGCGTGCGCGCGTGCTGGTGGTGGGCGATGTGATGCTCGACCGCTATTGGTTCGGCAATGTGGCGCGCATCTCTCCCGAAGCGCCGGTGCCCGTAGTGCATGTGCAGCGCACCGAAGAACGCCCCGGCGGTGCTGCCAACGTCGCGCGTAATGCGGCGGCGTTGGGCGCGCACGTCAGCTTGCTGTCGGTGGTGGGCCGCGACGAAGCCGGCGCGCAACTGGCCAAGCTGCTCAAGCGTGACAAGGTTAGCGCACGGCTGCATCGCGAAGCCGGCATCACCACCACGGTCAAGCTGCGGGTTATCGGGCGCCAACAGCAGTTGATGCGCGTGGATTTTGAAACCACGCCGGGGCATGAAGTGCTGGCCGCGAAGCTGCGCGAATATCGCCTGTTGCTGCGCAGCCATGACGTGGTGATCTTGTCCGACTACGGCAAAGGTGGGCTGACGCACATAGCAACCATGATCGCCGCGGCGCGCCGCGCGGGCAAGGTGGTACTGGCCGATCCCAAGGGCGACGATTTCACGCGTTATCGCGGCGCCAGTGTACTAACGCCGAACCGCAGCGAGTTTCAACAAGTCGCGGGTCCGTCGCGCAATGAAGCGGATTTCACACGGCGCGCACAAAAATTGCGCCGCGCGCTGAAGCTTGACGCGCTATTGGTGACACGCAGCGAAGAAGGCATGACGCTGTTTCGCTCGGGTACATCGGGTAGCCGCTTGCATGTGCCCACGCTGGCGCGCGAGGTGTACGATGTATCGGGCGCCGGCGACACGGTGATTGCTACGCTCGGCGTGGCTATCGCCAGCGGCTTGAAGATCGACGAGGCCGTGCGCCTCGCCAATCGCGCGGCGGGTATCGTGGTGGGCAAATTCGGCACGGCCACGGTTCAGATCGACGAATTGCTTAGATAAAATATTATTTAAAATCAATGGCTTACATCGTAACCGGGGCGGCGGGTTTTATCGGCGCCAATCTTCTCAAGGCACTTAATGCACGCGGCATAACACGCGTGATCGCGGTCGATGATCTCACCCACGGTGAACGCTTCACTAATCTGGTGGACTGCCAGATTGATGATTATCTCGACAAGGATGAATTTCTCGCGGCGCTGGAACGCGGTGCCTTCAATGGCGCGGTGACCGCGCTGCTGCATCAGGGCGCGTGTTCGGATACCACCGAATCGAACGGCCGCTACATGATGCAGAACAACTATCGCTACTCACGCCGTCTGCTCGATTTTTGCGTGGCGCAAAAAACGCCGTTTATCTATGCGTCATCGGCTGCCGTCTACGGCGACCACACCGAATTTCGCGAAGCGCCCGCGTTTGAAAAGCCGCTCAATGTGTACGGCTATTCCAAGCACTTGTTCGATCAGTTCGTACGGCGGCAGCAAACGCATTTTCAGTCACAGGTGGTGGGCCTGCGCTACTTCAATGTGTACGGGCCGCGCGAGCAACACAAGGCGCGCATGGCGTCGGTGGCGTTTCACTTTTTCAACCAATATCGCAGCGCGGGCAAAGTGCGCTTGTTCGAAGGAACGGATGGTTATGCCAATGGCGAGCAGCGCCGTGATTTCGTGTCCGTTGACGATGTTGTGAATGTAAATTTATATTTTTTAGAAAACCCTTTAAAATCAGGTATTTACAATTGCGGCACCGGAGCGGCACAGAGCTTCAACGTGGTTGCTGTTGCGGCGATCAATGCCTGTCGCAAAGCGCGTGGCGAAAGCGTGCTGGCGCTGGCGGCAATGCAGGCGCAGGGCTTGATTGAATACATGCCTTTCCCGCAAGACTTGAAAGGCAAGTACCAAAGCTACACCCAAGCGGACCTGACCGCGTTACGTGCCGCAGGCTATGCAGCCCCGTTTCTCACCGTCGAACAAGGTGTTACGCGCTATTGCGAGGTGTTGGCGGCGCGCCAGTAGGTTTGCATGGCTTGTCAACTCAACCGGTACTGGGGCGTTTTTAGGTCATGTCTGCAAGGCCGTGCGCCAAGTTCGGTCTCGATGCGGGCTTTAAATTCACGAGGGGATCGTATGAAGAAACTACTATTGGTACTGACAATGTGGTTGGCGATGGTGGGTGCTGCGTTTGCTCAAATCAACATCAACACCGCGACCAAAGATGAACTGGATGGCTTGAAAGGTATCGGCCCGGTCAAGGCGCAAGCGATTGTTGACTATCGCACCAAGAACGGCCCGTTTAAAACCGTGGATGATCTGGATAAGGTATCCGGCATCGGCCCGGCGACCATGAAAGACCTCCGCGACAAAATCACGGTAACCGGCGGTGCGGCCCCTGCAAAAGGCGCCAAGGCAGAAACCAAGGCGGCGAAAAAAGCGGAAACGAAAGAGCCCGCAAAAGTAGACGCGAACAAAGACGCCAAGAAAGCCGACGCCAAGAAAGACGCAATGAAGGCCGACAAAGCTGACAAGGCCAAGAAAGACGACAAGGCCGACAAGAAAGCCGCCAAGGCGGATGCCAAAGACGGCAAGAAAGATGCGAAGCAAGACGACGCCAAGAAAGATGACGCCAAAGCTGACAAGAAGTAATTTGTTTTTCTGGCGCATTAAAAACCCCGCTGCGGCGGGGTTTTTTTTCGAGGTCCGCCGGCGCAGGATTCGGCTATGATGGCGAAACACCAACCCCACCTTGAAGCTAACGTGAATCAGACTCTGGAACAATTTGTAGGCAACACGCCGCTGGTGCGTTTGCAGCGCATCCCGGGCGATACCACCAACCTCATACTTGCCAAGCTCGAAGGCAACAATCCGGCTGGTTCCGTCAAGGATAGACCGGCCCTGTCGATGATCAAGCGTGCACAGGCACGCGGGCAGATCAAGCCCGGCGATACCCTGATTGAGCCCACCAGCGGCAACACCGGCATCGCACTCGCCATGTGTGCCGCGATGATGGGCTACCGCATGATTCTGGTGATGCCGGAAAATCAGTCGGTCGAACGCCGTCAGAGTATGGCGGCGTACGGTGCGCAACTGGTACTCACGCCCAAGGAAGGCGGCATGGAGGGCGCGCGCGACGTGGCGGAGCGCCTGGTCAAAGAAGGCAAAGGCATTATGCTCGATCAGTTTTCGAATGCCGATAATCCGCTCGCGCATTATGAATCGACCGGCCCGGAAATCTGGCGCGATACCGAGGGCACGGTGACGCACTTCGTGTCGAGCATGGGCACCACTGGCACCATCATGGGGGTGTCGCGCTACCTCAAGGAAAAAAATCCCGCGATTCAAATCGTCGGTTGCCAACCCACCGACGGCTCGCAGATTCCCGGCATACGCAAATGGCCGGCGGCATACTTGCCCAAAATCTGCGACTGGAGCCGTGTCGACCAAATCATTGAAATCGCGCAACGCGACGCCGAAGATATGGCGCGGCGGCTGGCCACCGAAGAAGGTATTTTCGCCGGCATTTCGTCGGGCGGTGCGTTGTGGGCGGCGTTGCAACTGTCGCGTGAGGTGCGCAACGCTGTGATCGTCGCCATCATTTGCGATCGCGGCGATCGTTATCTGTCGACGGGTGTGTTTCCTGCCTGACATGCGCGCGGCGGATATGCGCCGGTACTGTGCGGTTGCAATGGTTCTACTGGCAGCGCTGGGTCTGGTTGCGAATAGCACGTCGCAACACCTCACGTTGACGCTCGATGATCTGACAGGTGCAGGGTTCAGCGCGCAAAGCATTAGTGTCGTTTATGTGGGTGGGGCCGTCGCGATCAACCTCGGCGCGGTGAGTCTCGGAACGCAGTCGTGGAAGAACATCAAGTTGAATTGCGCGGCGCTGCAACTCGAACGTGCGCGCATCGCGTGCGACGACGGCGTGCTCGTCGCGGGCGATAAAATCCCGCTATCGTTTATCTACCTGCCCGACAAGCGCACGCTCGATGTCGCGCTGAAGCCCACGAAGGGCGAGACTTGGCAACTGAGTCTGCGGCCCGGCACGCGCGGCAATGATCTCAGCGTGCGCATCGACGGCGGCGCGGTGCAACGTGTTGCAGCGTGGCTGCCGCCGGCGCTGCCCAAGTTCACCGCGGGCAGCGTGAATGGTGTGTTGAGTTACAGCAGCGAGGGGCAAATCGCCGCAAAACTGGCGGTATCCAGCGCAGCCTTCGCCGACACCAGCGGCCTGCATGCCGGCGAAAAGATAGATATGTCCATGCAGGCCCAGGCGCAGCCGGTCGCGGATCAATTGCGATGGAATGCCACACTCACCTGGAGTGCCGGCGAGGCGTTTTGGCAGCCTGTTTATTTGAAAGCCGCCAATCAGCAGTTGACCGCCGCAGGCACAATGGATGCAAAGCGGGTGGGTATCGAGCGCGCGACCTTGCGCTATCCCGGTGTCGGCGAGGTGGCGTTTTCGGGCGCCTATGATCTTGCCGCCAATAAAATACTGGACGCGCGCGCCAGCGCACAGTCGATTGCGGTCGCTGCACTTTACGAATCGATATTGAAACCGTTTCTCGCGGACTCGTCGTTCGCGGATTTGCGCACCGACGGCCGCATCTCGGCTGACCTACGCATGAACGGGCAGGGCGTGCAAAGCGTGGATGTGGCGCTCGACCACGTGTCGCTCGAGGATAAGACGCAACATCGCTTTGCCTTGTTTGAAGCCAACGGCACGGTGCCGTGGCGCGCGGACGCCCCGACGCAAGCGGCGCTCACGGTCAAGGGCGGCGAGCTGCTGAAAATGCCGATCGGCGCGTTCGCGATTCCGCTCAACATGAACGGCATGCGCTTTGACTTGGAGCAATTGCGCGTGCCGTTGCTCGATGGCTTTGTTGACGTTCGCAATTTCGCCGCGCGTGCCGATGGCAAGGGCTCGTACTGGCAGTTCAATGGTGAAGTCGGCGGTATTTCGATGGAGAAAATAACCGCCGCGCTGGGCTTGCCGGTGATGTACGGCACGTTGGCAGCGACCATACCGGTGGTGCGCCAGGAGCAGTCAACGTTGCGGGTCGACGGCGCGTTATTTCTAAAAGTATTCGATGGTTCGATTGAAGCGAAAAATCTCGTGTTGCTCGATTTGCTGGGCAAGGCGCCGCGCGTGCAGGCGGATGTGCGCATGCAAAATCTCGATCTGGGGCTGGTGACGCGCACGTTTTCGTTCGGCAACATCACCGGACGCATGGATGCGCGCATCAGCGGGCTGGAACTGGTGAACTGGCAGCCGGTCAAATTCGATGCACAGTTGGCGAGCAGCGCAGGCGATTATCCGCGCAAGATCAGTCAGGCGGCGGTGCAGAATATTTCCGCGCTGGGTGGCGCGGGTGCCGCAGCGGCGATTCAGCGCAGCATGCTGCGGTTTTTCGACGAATTCGGCTATGACAAGCTGGGTTGGGGTTGCAAGCTGCAAAACGGCGTATGCGAAATGAGCGGCGTGGAAGATCGGCCGCAGGGTTATGTGTTGGTGAAGGGCGGTGGCATACCGTCAATCACGGTGTTGGGCTACAATCGTCAGGTGAGTTGGCAGGAGTTGCTGGACCGTATCAAACGCGTGACGCAGGGCAACGTAACACCGATCATCAAATAGCGACCGCATGAACACAAGGTACATCAACCATGAATAAGCTAACCCAGCGGCGCGCGGTATTGAGTTTCATGTTGGCCGCAGCGATGACGGCGGCAGGCTGTGTCACCATCAACATCTATTTTCCGGCAGCCGCTGCCGAGAAAGCGGCTGACCGCATCATCGACGAAGTGTGGCAACTCAAAGGCGGCGTCCCCGCGCCAACGACGGGTGCGAAGCCCGAAACGAAATAAGGAACAGCTCATGAATAAGTTGCGTATTCTGTATGCAGGGTTGTTGTGGGTGGCGATGATGTGCAGCGGGCAGGTGCTGGCGCAAGCCAATCTGGAAATTAACTCGCCGGGTGTCACCGCGATTCAGACGAGCATGCAAAAGCGTCACACGGAACTTGCGCCGCTTTACGCGAGTGGCGCGGTGGGGTTAACGCGCGACGGCAATATCGCGGTGCGCGACCCGGCCGCGGTGCCCTTGGCGCAACGCGCCGGTGTGAACAGCTTGGTCGCGGCAGAAAATCAAGACCGCGCCGCACTGTATCGCGAGATTGCGCGCGCCAATAGTCATCCCGAATGGGAAGGCGACATCCGCAATACCTTTGCGCAACGCTGGATCGATCGCGCGCAAGCCGGTTGGTACTCCCAAAACGCCACGGGCGCATGGGTACGAAAATAGCATAAGAGCATACGCGGACTCCGTGGTGACATTAGCGTAAGTATTTGTTTTTAAAGAGAATTTTTTGAATCCTGTATTGGTGTTCGACATTGAGACCGTGCCCGATGTCGCTGGATTGCGCAAGCTGCACGAGCTCAGCGGCGACCTGCCTGACGCCGACGTCGCGGCGATGGCTTTCCAATTGCGCCGTCAAACGACGGGCGGCGATTTCCTGCAATTACATTTGCATCGCGTGCTGGTGATCTCGTGCGCGCTGCGCGACCGCGACAGCTTCAAGGTGTGGTCGCTGGGTGCGAACGGCGAGTCTGAGGGGGAAGTGATTCAGCGTTTTTTCGACGGCATCGAAAAATACACGCCGCAGATTGTGAGTTGGAACGGCGGCGGATTCGATTTGCCGGTGCTGCATTATCGCGGCCTTATGCACAATGTTCGCGCACCGCGCTACTGGGACATGGGCGAGGGCGATCACAAAGACAGCCGCGAATTCAAATGGAATAATTACATCAGCCGCTATCATTCGCGGCATCTCGATTTGATGGATTTGCTGGCGATGTACCAGCCGCGCGCCAACGCGCCGCTCGATGATCTGGCGCAGTTGATGGGCTTGCCGGGCAAGCTCGGCATGTCGGGCGCGCACGTGTGGGACGCATTTCAAGCCGGCAAGCTCGCCGACATCAGCAACTACTGCCAGACAGATGTGGTGAACACGTATTTGGTTTTTCTCAGGTTTCAGTTGATGCGCGGCATGTTGACGGTGGATCAGCATCGCGCACAGTGCGAGTTGGTTCGCAGTACTTTAGGCAAATCCATCGAGCCACACTGGAAGGAATTTTTGGAACGCTGGACGCACTGACTTTCAACCTTAATCGCGATCACGGCGCATTTATTACTCCGCCGTGACGCCGGGTATCATGGAACTTTACAAAATAGAATCCCTCGATCAAGAGGGCCGCGGCATCGCGCGCCGTGACGGCAAGACCATTTTTATCGAAGGTGCGTTGACCGGCGAGGTCGTCACTGCGTCGGTCTATCGCAAAAAGCCCAGCTACGAGCAAGCCAATGTGCAGCGCATCGTACGCGAGAGCTCGCAGCGCGTTACTCCGCAGTGCGTGAATTTCGGCAACTGCGGCGGCTGTAGCCTGCAGCATCTTGATGCGCGGGCGCAGGTCGCGGCTAAGCAGCGTGTACTTGAAGACAACTTGTGGCATATCGGCAAGGTGAGGGCGGACGAGATGCTTTCGCCGATCCACGGGCCCACCTGGGGCTATCGCCGCCGCGCGCGCATGACGGCGCGCTATGTGTTCAAAAAGGGCGGGTCGCTGATCGGCTTTCACGAAAAGCGTTCGAGTTTTGTCGCCGACATGACGAGTTGCGAAGTGCTGCCCCCGCGTATATCGAAATTGCTGCCGTTGCTGCGTGAACTCGTTGGACAATTGAGCATACGTGAGCGCTTGCCGCAGATCGAAGTGGCCTGTGGTGACGCCGCGGATGTGTTGGTGATGCGCGTGCTGGAACCACCGTCGGAAGCCGATGCGGCGCACCTCAGCGCATTCGCGGAGGCGAACCATGTACATGTGTATCTGCAACCGAAGGGGCCGGAAACCGCCTATCCATTCTGGCCGCAAGCGCCGGCCGATTTGTATTACACGTTGCCCGAATTCGGCGTAAAAATGCCGTTCTTCCCCACCGAGTTCACGCAGGTCAACCACGAGGTCAACCGCGTGCTGGTGCATCGCGCGCTGATGTTGCTTGCGCCGCAAGCCGGCGAGCGCATTGCGGATATGTTTTGCGGTATTGGAAATTTTTCGCTGCCGATCGCGCGCAGCGGCGCGCAGGTGCTGGGTATCGAGGGCAGTGCGTCGCTGGTCAAGCGCGCGGCGGAAAACGCGGCGTTCAACGGTTTGTCAAAAAACGTTGAGTACCGTGCGATGAATCTTTTCGCAATTACGCCTGAAGCATTTGCCGCGCTTGGCCGTTTTGATCGTCTGTTGATTGATCCGCCACGCGACGGCGCGGCTGAACTCGTTAAATCGTTAATCGCAGCGCCGCCGCAGCGCATCGTGTATGTATCCTGCAATCCGGCCACACTCGCGCGTGATGCCGCGATGCTGGTGCATGAACAGGGTTACGCATTGAGCGCGGCCGGTGTGGTGAACATGTTTCCGCATACTGCGCATGTGGAGTCGATTGCGGTGTTTGACAGACCCAACGCAGCATGAAAAAAGGGCAGCCGAGGCTGCCCTTTTTTACGTGCGGGACTGGATCAGTCGCGATCGCCGCCGACAATGCCGAGTATTTGCAGCAGGCTGGTAAAGATGTTGTAGATCGACACATACAGCGTGAGCGTGGCCGAGACGTAATTGGTCTCACCGCCGCGCACGATGCTGTTGATCTGCCACAGGATAATGGCCGACGAGAAGATGATGAACGCGCCACACAAGGCCATGCTCAGTGCGGGCAATTGCAGGAAGATGTTCGCCACCACCGCCAGCATAATCACGATAAAGCCGACCATGATAAATTTATTCAGGAAGCTGAAATCGCGTTTGACGTTGGACGCAATGCCCGACAGGATGAAAAACACGCCCGCCGTACCGCCCGCGGCCACCATCACCAGTTGCGCGCCATTGCGAAAGCCCAGCACTTTTTGCAGTAGCGGCCCCAGCAGCAGCCCCATGAAAAAGGTGAAGCCGAGCAACAGATACAGACCGAGGCTGGTGTCCTTGTTTTTCTCAATCATGTAAATCCAGCCATAGAAAACCGCCATGATCGCAATCGACGCCATGATCGGGCTTGCGCGCAGAAAGTTGAAGTTGAACAGGCTGGTGCCGACCGCTGCACCGATGATCGTGGGGATCAGCGAGACCGCAAGCAGCATGTAAGTGTTACGCAGTACCTTGTTTTGCGATACCGCAACATCGGCGTTGCCGGTGTAGACCGGCTGCTGGTTTTGCATATCAGGTTGCATAGATTTTCCTCGTTCGTTGTTGATACCGCTGTTTTAAAACAAATTACTTCGAGCAGCTATAAGACTACCTAAAGCCCGCGAAAGTTGCAATTGACTTTACCGTTATTTGAGCGAGCGCGTGTAACGCAAGCATTTGATAATAGATGGTATTATCAACACTAATCCGCTGGAGAGTTGGCAGAGCGGTTGAATGCACCGGTCTTGGCGCACGGTGTTTGTGCGCTGGCGCAGGCTAACTTGCCCGTCGTTGAATGTAGGGCAAGTTAAACGCCTCCGGCGCGGCCGTAGCCAAAACCGGCAGTGGTTGCGTAGTAGCACTCGGAGAGTTGGCAGAGCGGTTGAATGCACCGGTCTTGAAAACCGGCAGGGTCGCAAGATCCTCGTGAGTTCGAATCTCACACTCTCCGCCATACACAAGTTAAGTCATTGATTGTGCATGGGTGGTTGGTTTTTAAAGGGGGGGCGTTCGGGCCTGAACAACAGACGTCCAAACACCCGCCGCTAGAGGCGAGATCATGGACGCTTCAGCAATCAGTGTCCGTCACTTTAAGTTCTTGTTTGACAAGTTTTGCGATGACAACTCGCCGTTGCCCCGCCGCGGAATGCCAAGCTGTTCGCTGAAAAGCTAGAATTGTCAGATGCCTACTTGTCCCACATTAGACCGAACGCAAGAAAATCGGGGCGAATATAGCGCGGCAGCTTGATAAATGTTGGATGACAATTGCATCGCGGTTTACGCCTTGTTCCGCGACTAAAGTTTATGCCGGTTTCACGTAGGACTTTGCACCATAGTTCTGATTCTAACTTGACATCGCTGCGCCATCGATTCCAGTATTCAGACTATTGTCTTTAGAATGACTAAGCGATGTGCTTTGCTTTTTGAGCCACAATCGTGATAATAATCGACCCGTTTGGCTGAGTCAGTTGCAGCACAGTATCCCACTTCACTATTCATCGACAGGAGATAGCTATGGCCCACGAAGGCATGATTGCAGAAACCATTACCATCAACGGTAACAACGGCGAGCCGATTTCGGCATATGTTGCGCGGCCGTTGGGTGCCGGGCCGTTTCCCGGTGTCGTGCTGCTGCATCATATTCCCGGTTGGGACGAGTGGTATTTCGAGACCACGCGCCGGTTTGCGCATCACGGCTACGCGGCCATCTGTCACAACATGTTTCACCGCGCCGGCGAAGGCAAATCGGATGACATCGCGGCCAAGGTGCGTGCAGAAGGCGGCATTGCCGATACGCAGGCGATGGGCGACACCCAAGGCGCGGTGAAGTGGTTGCGTTCCCAGCCTTGGCTCAACGGCAAGGTGGGCATGTTCGGTTCCTGCTCGGCCGGCCGGCAAACCTTTATGTATGCGTGCCAGCACAAGGACATCGATTGCGCCGTCGAATTGTGGGGCGGCCGCGTGGTGATGGCCAAGGAAGATTTGAATCCCAAGATGCCTGTGGCACCGATCGACATGACTAGCGGCCTGTCGTGCCCGCTGCTCGGCCTCTTCGGCAACGATGACAAAGCGCCGACGCCGGAGCAGGTAAACCAGCATGAAGCGGAGTTGAAGAAGCACGGCAAGAACTACGATTTTACCCGCTACGATGGTGCAGGCCATGGCTTTTTCTACTACGACCGGCCGATGTATCGTGTCGAGGCGGCGCTCGACGGCTGGAAAAAGGTGTATGCGTTCTTCGATAAACATCTGGCGAAATAACTGACACGCATGTGTACTTCCATCCTTGAGATCGTCGAGACCGATGGCATGGGCAAGGGCGGTGAAGGATGGATAGACCTCACGCATGCCGTGGTGTCGTACGACCATCCGCATCACGCTATGTTTGAAGACGCCATCACGTTGGACTTCGTGAACTCGGCCTTGGGGCCGGGTTCACGCATTGCGCTGGAGATTTCGCTGGCAGCGGCGAAGCAACTTTCCGCCGCGCTACAAAGCGCGATTACACAGGCAGAGTTTGGCGGGCGGGGTGGCGTGAATTACGCTGTAGTCCGTTAGGAAGTGCGCGGCAGCTCGCGCTTACGTGAACGTGATCCGCGAGCGGCCACCTCGACGCGTTTCTATTCTTCCGGCGGCAAGTAGCCACTGGGCACGAGGCACGCGCCCGTGCCTGCAGCCGTTACCGCATTCTTTTGGTTGGTGCCGGTTACTTCCACGCTGACGCGCGTGCCGTCGGCTTCTTTCACCATGCCGGTAACCTTGCCGGTAAAGGTGACGGAATCGCCGGGCCGCACCGGGCGCAGAAAGCGCATATCGACCATGCCGCCGCCGTTGTAAACGTCGGCGCCAAAATAGCGCCGCAGCATTTCAATTGTAAACGTCAGCGACATGCGCCCGGATGCAACGGTAGTGGCCGTGCCCAGCGTGGTTTTCGCGGTTTCCACATCGGTGAACTGACTCGGGCCTTTTGCGCCGCCGCTTTTTTCGAAGGCGTTAATGGCGTCTTGCGTCATGGTCTTGGTGAGCGAAGGGATCTCGTCGCCCACCTTGTAATTGCGTACTATTGCCATTTCTTGCCTACCTCCGAAGGTTGCTTCAACTCATGCGTGATGACGCGATCGAGCAGACGGCCATCTTCGTCAACCGATACAGCCTGGGTGACGATGTAGTTTTTGCCGCGGCGCGCATACTTGTCGGCGATCCACGCATGCACGGTAATTTTCTTGCCGGGCACCGGCGGGTTGTAACAGTGAAACGCGCAGCGCGCGTTGACCGAGCCGTTGTCGTGATAAACCAAATGATACGGGCGCACGTCTACCTTTTGTGAGATGGTGGGGTAAGCCGCTTCGGCGTCCATCACACCCTTGCGGAATTCATCGACCATTTCCTGCGTCAAAACGTACGACAAGGTGGGCAGCCGCTCGCCGATGACCAGTGCCTCCCAATCCAGTAACTTGGTGTTGTGCTCTGCGTGTGCCTGCGCCATGCTGATTTCCTTTCTTTGGGTTTCCCGCTGCGTAAACAGCATTATAGTAAACTTGCGACAGAGCGAGCTACGGCAGATTTGTTCTCACATGATGGTAACCGTGGTGGCAACAGGCTGCGGCGTGGCGGGCTGGAGGACTAAACCCCATGAGTGCCGTGATCGAACGATTGACGGGTAGTCTGGCGCTCGCATTGCTTGTTGGCAATGCGGCAGCGCAGGCACAGGAGAAACCCGCCGGCTATCCGTCACGCCCGGTGCGCATTCTGGTTTCAGTGGCGCCGGGCGCCGGTGCCGACGCGATGGCGCGCGCCGCTGCGCAGATGTTGAGTGAGGCTTGGGGCCAAAGTGTGGTGGTGGACAACCGGCCCGGCGGCGGCGGTGTGATCGCCACCGAGTTGGCCGCGCGCGCGGCGCCGGACGGTTACACGATACTGAGCTACGGCGACGGATTGTTATTTCTCGGCGCCACACAACGCGTGCCTTTCGATGTGCGCAAGGCGTTCGATCCGATTGTTAACCTGACCGCACAGCCGTACATCCTGCTCATCGGCCTGAACCTGCCGGTGAAGACGATGAAGGAGTTGATCGCTTATTCGCAAACGCAACGGCTGACTTACGGCAGTTCAGGCATTGGTGGCACCGTGCATTTGGGCATGGAACAATTGGCGCTGATCACCGGCGGCAAGTTCATGCACGTGCCCTACAAAGGCACCGCGCCGTCGATTGTCGGTGTGATGGGCGGTGAAATTCATATGGTGCCCGGCAGTGCCATTGCCGCGACCTCGGCCATCAAGACCGGCAAAGTGCGCGCGTTGGCTGCGATGGGCCTCACCCGCATACCGTCGCTGCCGGATCTGCCGACCGTCGCCGAGCAGGGCTGGCCCGGCTACAAGCTCACCAATCGCTACAACCTCAATGCGCCGGCGGGTACACCGCGCGCGATACTCGCCGCGATCAATCGTGTG
>JAYUAH010000631.1:0-3468 GCA_043741415.1 Betaproteobacteria bacterium | reverse complement strand
AATCCATGATGATGCCCTGCACGTGGCCGCCCAGCAGATCGGTCACCGCCGGCCCCGCGCCCTTGAACGGCACGTGTTGCAGATTGATTTTTGCCTGCGTCTTGAACAGCTCAATCGCCAGATGCGGCAAACCGCCGCTGCCGGAGGACGCAAAATCGAGTTCCCCCGGACGCTGCTTCGCCAGTGCGATTAACGATTTCAAATCCTTCGCCGGCAGCGCGGGATGTATGGCCACCGCCTCCGGTGTCATCGCTATCGTGGTCACCGGCGCAAAATCGCGCAGCGTGTCATAGGGCAGCTTGGTGTAGGTATGCGGGCTGATCACCAGCGAACTGGTACTGCCCAGCATGACGGTGTAGCCGTCCGGCGCCGACTTGGCGACAAAATCCGCGCCGATGGTGGCATTGGCGCCGGCGCGATTTTCGACCACCACTTGCACGCCCAGAAGTTCGCCCAGTTTGAGCGCGACGACGCGCGCCACGATGTCATTCGAGCCGCCGGGCGGAAAGCCGACAATCAGGCGTATCGGCTTCGTCGGGTAGGTCTGTCCTGAGCCTGTCGAAGCGGGCTGCGCCCACGCCGGCAAGGTCAAACACAGGCCGGCCACCAGTACCATCAGGCAACGCATATCAAGTCCTTATTTATCTATTCAGTGCGAGTGAAAAAATCAAAAGCCTCCCTCACCTGGCGCTACGCGCCACCCTCTGCTCCGCTTCAAGTGTTCCCTTGTCCCGCAGGGAGAGGGGTTAGGGGTGAGGGAAGAAGTTGACGCCGTCATTCGGACAGAAGAGACACTTTTTCAATTAATACTGTGGCGCCAAATCCAGCCGCGCTGCAATACCCTTGAGTTCGGGCGACACCGCCGGATAGCGCTGAAACACCAGCGGATCATGCCCCGGTACTATGTGTTGCAGCGAATCGGCGAGGCGCTTCAATGTGGCGAAACCCTCAATCATTTCGCCGAGGTGAAATACCAGCGGGAAGCAACGGTCTTGCTCGAAATGTTCGTAGTAGTGACTCGCATCGGAAGCCAGCACCACCCAGCCACGCTTCGTATGCACACGCACCGATTGCAGCCCCATGGTGTGGCCGCCGATGTGATGCACGCTGATGCCCGGCGCGATTTCCGCGTCGCCATCATGGAACACCACACGGTTTTGATACACCAGCCGGATCATGCCCGCGACGTGATCGAGTTCATACGGCCGGCGAAAAATATTGTGCCGCATGTGGCGGCCCGTCACGTACTGCATTTCCTTATCCTGCAAATGAAAGCGCGCGTTCGGGAAATCATAAAACGTGCCGACGTGATCGTTATGCAAATGGGTGATGACGACCTCGCGAATGTCTTCGCCCTTCACGCCGAGCAGGCCCAGCCCCTCGACGGGTTTGCGCAACAACACACGCCCGCGAATCGCCATGTCTTTATCGAAACCGGTATCCACAAGCACCATGCGCTCGTGATTGCGCACCAGCCACACAAAGTAATCCATGGGCATCGAGGTATCGTGCGGATCGCCGCCGACAAAATGCTCAGGTCGCCGGCCCGGACGCTCGGCGTATTTGACGCAAAAGATTTCGTAGTCGGGTAGAGTCATCGTGCTTGGATCGTAGTCGATCTTGTGCGTGGTCGCAACACGGCTACAATGCTTGCTCCTCTTTTCGGCAGGCTTCTCATGAAACTTCCCGCCAGTGAAACCCGCGACAACATGCACATCGATTGGGATGTGCCGATTACCACGGACGACGGCCTGGTGTTGCGCGCCGACATATTCCGGCCGGTGCCTGAAGGCCGCTACCCGGTGCTCCTGAGTTACGGCCCGTATGCGAAAGGCCTAGCGTTTCAGGACGGCTATCCGAGCGCATGGAACCGCATGGTGGCCGAGCATCCCGATGTGGCGTATGGCTCCAGCAATCTCTACCAAAGCTGGGAAGTGGTCGATCCCGTAAAATGGGTGCCGCACGGCTACGCTTGCGTGCGTGTGGATTCGCGCGGTGCGGGCCGCTCGCCGGGTTTTATCGATCCATTTTCGCCACGCGAGACGCGCGACTTTTACGAATGCATCGAATGGGCCGGCGTGCAGCCGTGGTCTAACGGCAAGGTGGGCCTGAACGGCATTTCCTACTACGGTATCAACCAGTGGCAAGTCGCCTCATTGCAGCCGCCGCATCTCACCGCGATGTGTATTTGGGAAGGTGCCGCCGATTGGTATCGCGACATGACGCACCACGGCGGTATCGTCTGCACGTTCTGGAGCAACTGGTATGACATGCAGGTGAAATCCGTGCAATACGGCCTCGGCGAACGCGGCCCGCTGAGCCGCGCTAACGGCACGCTGGTGTGCGGCGACGAAACGCTGTCGGATAAAGCACTTCAATCGCAGCGCTGCGAATTCGGCGACGACATCCTCGCGCACCCGCTCGACGATGATTATCACCGCGCGCGCTCGCCCATCTGGGAAAACATTACCGTGCCGCTTCTGTCGACCGCAAACTGGGGCGGCCAGGGCCTGCATCCGCGCGGCAACTTCGAAGGCTACCTGCGCGCAGCGTCCAAAGAAAAATGGCTGGAAGCGCACGGCATCGAACACTGGACGCATTTTTACACCGACTATGGCCGCGAGTTGCAAAAGCGCTTTTTCGACTATTACCTCAAGGGCGAAAAAAACAACTGGAACCAACAGCCCAAAGTGCAACTGCAAGTGCGCCACGTCGACCGTTTCGTCGAACGGCACGAAAACGAGTGGCCGATTGCACGCACGCAGTGGACGAAATTTCATTTACATCCCGCCGATCACGCGCTGCAACTTGCTTCGGCAACCGACAAAACCACACTCACTTTTGACGCCATGGGCGAAGGCGTAACCTTCATCTCCGCGCCGCTCGAACACGACACCGAAATCACCGGCCCGCTGGCGGCAAAATTGTGGGCATCATCCTCCACCAGTGACGCGGATTTCTTCGTGATCTTTCGCGTTTACACGCCCGATCTGCGCGAAGTCACGTTCATGGGCGCCATCGATCCGCACACGCCGATTGCGCAGGGCTGGCTGCGCGCCTCGCACCGCAAGCTTGATGCCAAACTGTCGCTGCCGTACCGGCCCTATCACACGCACGACGAAGCACAGCCGCTGAAGCCCGGTGAAGTGGTACCGCTTAACATCGAGCTGTGGCCCACTTCAATCGTGGTGCCCGCCGGCCATCGCATCGCGCTCACCGTGCGCGGACGCGATTACGAATTCGCCAAATCCACCGGCGCACGGCTGTCGAATTTCAAGAATGAATTGCGCGGCTGCGGGCCGTTTTTGCATGACGATCCGCGGGATCGGCCGGCGGCGATTTTTAGTGGCAAGACCACGCTGCATTTTGGCGACGGACACGATGCATTCGTTTTGCTGCCCATCGTGCAGAATAAATAATATTGTTTAAAATCAAATACTTACATAATACTCGTCTTTTACGTCAAAC
>JAYUAH010000630.1:0-3469 GCA_043741415.1 Betaproteobacteria bacterium | reverse complement strand
TGGGCAACCCCGAGCTGGCGTTTGAGTTCCGGCGTCTACCGAATGAGGGCGTGGGGCTGGCGCGGCTGGAGTTCATTATCGCGCGCATGATCGGCGTGCATCCGAAAGCCGTGCTGGCTTATCCCGATTTGCCGGCGGACTTGAAAACTGCGGTTGAAGAACACAGCGCAGGTTATGCCGATCCGATCACGTTTTACGTCGAGAAACTGGTGGAAGGCGTGTCGACGCTGGGCGCGGCCTTCTGGCCCAAGCCGGTAATTGTGCGTCTATCGGATTTCAAATCCAACGAGTATTCGAGTCTCACCGGCGGTGCAAAATACGAGCCGCACGAAGAAAATCCGATGCTGGGATTTCGCGGCGCTTCGCGCTACATATCCGACAGTTTCCGCAAATCGTTCGAGCTGGAATGCCGCGCCATGAAAAAAGTGCGCGACGACATGGGACTCACCAACGTCGAAATCATGGTGCCGTTTGTGCGCACCGTGTCGGAGGCTACACAGGTGCTCGACCTGCTCGCGGCGAACGGACTCAAGCGCGGCGACAACGGTTTGCGTATTGTGATGATGTGCGAGATTCCGTCGAACGCGGTGTTGGCGGATCAGTTTCTCGAACACTTCGACGGCTTTTCCATCGGTTCCAATGACATGACACAAATGACGCTGGCGCTGGATCGCGACTCCGGCATCATCGCGGAAGGCTTCGACGAGCGCGACCCGGCGGTGAAGCACATGCTGCACCTGGCGATACAAGCCTGCCGCAAGGCAGGCAAGTACGTCGGTATTTGCGGACAGGGGCCATCCGATCATCCCGACCTTGCACAGTGGCTGGTGGAGGAAGGGATTGAGAGCCTGTCGCTAAACCCGGATACCGTGGTGGAAACCTGGCTTTAC
This sequence comes from Betaproteobacteria bacterium, assembly GCA_043741415.1. GTDB lineage: Bacteria > Pseudomonadota > Gammaproteobacteria > Burkholderiales > SG8-41 > UBA5216. The sequence goes on along the minus strand of JAYUAH010000630.1, from coordinate 2,579 downwards.
CTCGCGCAACAGGTGAATAAAAAAATTCAATAAAATCAAATACTTACAAAAAAATTCTGAGATTGCTAGCGGCAGAGAGTATGAGCGAAACCCGTTTCTGGAGACGTCAGTGATCCGCATAGTCCTGAGTTGCGTTGTGGCTTTTGTGCTTGCTGCGTGCGCGAACAAACCCATCGTGAGCTTACCCAAGCCCGCGATGAAATCCATTGCCATAGTGCCTGCGTTATCGCCGGTGATGTATTCGCTGGAAAACCGCAACATCGTGCTTGGAAGGCTGTTTCCTTGGACCCAGTGTGCCTACCGCGCGAGTAACGCATCGAAAACTGTAGAATTTTCTAAAAGCCTTGCCGCGCCCCAGTTTTCCCCAAGACACGAATTCACAACCGCTGTGGCCGTTGGGCTGCGCGGCCGCGGCTATGTCGTGCAGGTTCTGGAGAATGTGGCACGGGATCCGGTCAATCCCGCGGAAATAAATTACGACAAGCTTCAATTTGACGCGGACGCAGTATTGCATTTGTACTTTTCGGAAATAGGCCTTTATTCTCCGCCGTCTTCGCCGGATTATTTGCCGCGCGTCAATGCCGGCGGGCGCGTGTTTGTCAAAGGCCGGCCCGACTACCTCTACAACGAGACTCTCTGCTTTGGTGTGGACGCGAGACCGGGCAAGGGCTGGGCTATCGTCGCAGACGAAAAGCTCGCTTTTCCTGACTTTGAGTTCGTGCTCAATAACATTGATGTCGTGCGAAATGCCTTCTCTACCGGTGTGCAAGAAGTAAGCAAGCGCATGTCCGAGCAAGTCCATGCCGCTCTGAAATGACGGCGCGCCTCGCCGATAGCCGGGCTGCCCTGCCGGCGCTGGTGTGATAGGCGTGCTATCGAGGGTTCAGAAACGTCACTGCAAACCAGTGACCGCAGCCCATTTTTTTGCTAGAATGGGCAAACGGTAAATATGCGATGACCAAATATATCTTTGTCACTGGTGGTGTGGTTTCCTCACTGGGCAAAGGCATCGCTGCCGCCTCGCTTGCCGCCATACTCGAATCGCGCGGCGTCAAAATCACGATGCTAAAGCTGGATCCGTACATCAACGTGGATCCAGGCACCATGAGTCCGTTCCAGCACGGTGAAGTGTTTGTTACCGAAGATGGCGCGGAGACCGATCTCGATCTCGGTCACTATGAGCGTTTCATCTCGGCCAAAATGGCCAAGCGCAATAATTTCACCACCGGCCAAATTTACGAGAGCGTGATTCGCAAAGAGCGCCATGGCGATTACCTTGGCGGCACGGTGCAGGTGATTCCGCATATCACCGACGAAATCAAGCTGTTCATCGGGCGTGGCGCGGGCGATGCAGAAGTCGCCATGGTCGAAGTCGGCGGCACCGTGGGTGACATTGAATCGCTGCCGTTTCTCGAGGCCATCCGCCAGATGGGCATCGAACTCGGTCGTGAAAACGTGTGTTACATCCATTTGACGCTGGTGCCGTATATCGCCTCGGCCGGCGAAATCAAGACCAAGCCCACGCAGCACTCGGTAAAAGAGTTGCGCGAAATTGGTATCCAGCCCGACGTGCTGCTGTGCCGCGCCGATCGTCCGCTGCCGGATGACGAGCGGCGCAAGATCGCGCTGTTTACCAATGTGGTGCCGGAAGCGGTGATCTCTGCGGTGGATGTGGACAGCATCTACAAAATTCCCGGCATGCTGCACGTGCAGAAGCTCGATGAAATCGTTTGCCGCAAGCTGAATATGAGTCCGCCGCCAGCCGATTTGTCGAGTTGGGAAACGCTGGTCTACAAACTCGAGCATCCGCTGCGTGAAGTTAATATCGCGCTGGTCGGTAAGTATGTAGACCTGACGGAATCCTACAAGTCGTTGTCCGAAGCGTTGATCCACGCCGGCATCCATACCGGCGCCAAGACGCGCATACATTACATCGATTCCGAAACCATCGAGAAAAACGGCACCGGCTGTCTGGTGAACATGAACGCGATACTGGTGCCGGGCGGATTCGGCAAGCGCGGTGTCGAAGGCAAAATGCGCGCAATACGTTACGCACGCGAGAATAAAATTCCGTATCTGGGCATTTGTCTCGGCATGCAGCTCGCCGTGATTGAATACGCGCGCAACGTGGTCGGGCTCGAAGGCGCGCACAGCACCGAATTTGATTCGCAAACGCCGCATCCGGTGATCGCGTTGATCACCGAATGGCAGGATCGCGATGGGCGTGTCGAGCAGCGCAGCGAAACCTCCGATCTGGGCGGCACCATGCGTCTGGGCGCACAGGCGTGCGATCTGGAAGAGGGTTCCGTGGTGCGCAGGATTTACGGTGCGGCACATATCAGTGAACGCCACCGTCACCGCTACGAAGTCAACAATCATTACCTCGACCGTATCCGGCAGGCGGGCCTGCGGATAAGCGGCTTGTCCACCAAGGACGGCCTGTGCGAAATGATTGAATTGCCCGGGCATCCGTGGTTTGTCGCGTGCCAATTTCATCCGGAATTTACCTCGACGCCACGCGCCGGGCATCCGCTGTTCAACGCCTTTGTGCAGGCCGCGATAGCCGGTGCAGGCAACGC
>JAYUAH010000629.1:0-3479 GCA_043741415.1 Betaproteobacteria bacterium | reverse complement strand
TGTCCTCGCGCGTGCGCGTGAGTAATCGAATTGTAGTGACTTCCTCGCGCAGCTTGTCGGGGTTGGTGTAGAGCCGCAGCAAGGCATCGAGCGCGGCGAGGGTCATTTTGTCGACGCGCAGGGCGCGCTTCATCGGATTTTTGCGGATGCGTGCGATCAGGTCTTTTTTGCCGACCATCAAGCCGGCCTGCGGACCGCCGAGCAATTTGTCGCCGCTGAACGTGACGAGATCGGCGCCGTTGGCCAGCGCTTCGCGCGGCGTGGGTTCGTGCGGCAGGCCGTAGTCTTCGAGATTGACCAGCATGCCACTGCCCAGATCGACGATGTAGGGGATGCCGTGTTCGTGCGCGAGCTTGGCGAGGTCGGGCTCCGGCACCGCCGAGGTGAAGCCCTGAATCGCGTAATTGCTGGTGTGCACTTTCATGATCGCCGCGGTGCGTGGCGTAATCGCCTCGGCGAAATCTTTCAGGTGTGTGCGGTTGGTGGCGCCGACTTCCACCAGTTTGACGCCAGCGCGCTTCATGATGTCGGGGATGCGAAACGCGCCGCCGATTTCGATGAGTTCGCCGCGCGACACCAGCACTTCTTTTTTTGCACCCAGCGTGTTGAGCACGAGGTAAACCGCCGCAGCGTTGTTGTTGACCACGACCGCACCGTCGCCACCCGCCAGCCGGGTGATCCATTTTTCGACATGCGCGTCGCGTTCGCCGCGTGCGCCGCCGCCGAGATCGAATTCCAGGTTCACTGGGCGCGTCATCGCGATCATCACCGCATCGGCTACCGACTGCGGCATCAGTGCACGGCCGAGGTTGGTATGCAGGACAGTGCCGGTAAGATTGAACACCGGGCGCAGCGAAGGTTGATTGCGTAGCGTGCCTTCTTTACGGCACGCGTCCAGAAATTTAGCTTCGTCAAACTCGGCGGCACTACCTTGCGCCAGTTTGTCGCGCTGAGCCTGTAGCAAATCGCGGATGACATCGACGGTCAGCATGCGGCCGAACTGTGAAATTAGCGCCGCGACCGGAGCGCTGGTAAGCAGCCGGTCTACCGAGGGAAGCGCGCGACGCGCGGCTTGATCCGGGTTCACCATGGGGGCGGTGACTCGGGGCCGGACAACGTCAACGTGCGCAGCGCAAGCATGAACGGGATGTGATCAAGGATACTGAAAGGGTGGCAATTTTAGCGCAAACGCGAGGGTGCGTGCTATTCTCGAATGCGTTGTGTGACTCTGAACCCGGAGAATTTGTATGCCCATGAGCATCCCCACCGAAGCCGCCTACGATGTGGTCTGGCCGCTCGGCAAACCCGCTTATGCTGCACGTGCCCCTACGGCGCGCGTGGTTGACTTGTCGAACAAAGTGATCGCCGAAACTTGGGACTACTTGTTTCGCGGCGAGGAGTGGTTCCCGATACTGCGCGATGAGTTATCGAAGCGCTATCCGGGCATCCGTTTCGTCACCTACGACACTTTCGGCAATCTGCACGGCCCGAATCAGCGCGAGTTGGTGGCGAAGATGCCGGCGCTGTTGAAAGAGCACAAGGTCGATGCCGTGATCTCCGGCATAGGCGCCTGAGGCGCCTGCACGCCCGCCGTGTTGCGGGCGAGTGCGGTGGTGGAGCGCGCCGGTGTGCCGTCGGTGTCGGTAATTTCCAGCGGGTTTATCAAGCAGGCTGCTGCGGTTGCCAAGGGTTTGGGTTTGCCCGACATGGCAATTGCGGAATTTCCCGGCGTGCCGATGACGCAGAGTCGTGAGGAACTGCGCAGGCAGGTGGTGGAGCTGTTGTTGCCGCGTGTGATTGCGGGGTTGTCGAAACCTTTGAAGGCGAGTGAACTGGCCGCCGATGCGCCGGCGCCCGGCCCGCGCGACATCGTGTTTCGCGGCACGCTGGATGACGTGAATGATCATTTTCATGCGCAGAACTGGTCGGACGGCATGCCCGTGGTGCCGCCGACGCTGGATCGTATCGAAAAATTTCTAAAGTTTACCCATCGCGATCCAAACGAAGTCATCGGTGTTTGCCCACCGGCGAATCGCGAAGCGACCGTGTGGAACGTCGCGGTAAACGGCGTGATGGCGGGTTGCCGTCCGGAATACATGCCAATTTTGCTGGCAGTAGTGGAAGTCATTTGTACGCCCGAATATAAAGTCGAAGACGCGGGTTCTACGCCGGGTTGGGAATCGCTGATCGTGTTGAGCGGGCCGATGATCAAGCAACTGGGTTTCAATTCGGGCCAGGGTGTGATGCGCATGGGGCGGCAGCCGAACACCAGCGTCGGGCGCTTTTTGCGACTGTTTGTCCGCAACATTGCGGGTTTCACGCATGCGCCGGAAGGCGCGGATAAATGCAGCATCGGGCAAAGTTTTCTGGTGGCGTTGCCGGAGAATGAAGATGCCATCGCTGAGTTGGGCTGGCAGCCGTACAGCGTCGATCGCGGCTTCAACGCGGGTGATAACGTGGTGACAGTGCAAAGCGTGGTGGCGATCAGTGCGCCGGCGTATTCGCAAAGTGAGCACGCCGAGGAACACGCGGCGTTGCTTGCGGATGTGATCGGCCAGCGTGCCTGCGGTTATTGGACTGCAATCGGTATGTGCTACGCCAACTGGCATCCGCTGATTGTGCTGGGACCATCGATTGCGAAAGTGTTTGCCGACAACGGCTGGGGCAAGGACCGCATCCGCCAATATTTTTACGACCACGTGAAGATCACGGCGCGCGACGCCGAACGTTATGCGTATGGCGCGGGGCTTACTGGTTTTCGCATTGCTAACAACGTGAAGGACGGCTTGCTGCCGAAGGAATACGCGCTGTCGGATGACCCGGAACGGCTGGTGCCGGTGTTCCAGAAACCGGAGTGGATCGGCATCGTGGTTGCCGGCGATGCGGGGCGCAATCAGTCGAAGGGTTACGTGTGCAACCACGTGCAGGGCGTGCCGACCAGCCGCAAGGTGGTGTTGCCGGCGAACTGGTTGGCTATGCTGGCGGAGTCGGTTGCGAAACGGCGTTGATTGAACAGCGTTTGCCACAGCGTTTACAGCGGAACACAGAGAAAAATAAAAATTGCGGTTCTCGGTGTTCCTCTGTGATCTCTGTGGCAAAAGGTTTTGTTTTTTTAAGTAAAGGTGCATCAGTGACTATTGCAATTCAGTTGACATTCGCATTATGTTTGATCGTGAATTCGGCCAACAGATGGTGGTGGACAACAAGGCAGCAACGAACGGGTCGGTAGTACGCCGGATCGGTATGCAAAACTGATACGCGGGGAATTCGCCAAATATGCCAAGATCATCAAAGATGCCGGCATCCAGCAGGAATAGAGTCAAATAAAAAAATCAATAAAATCAAATATTTACAATATACATTCGTAATAAAAAAACCGCGCTCCAACAAGGCAGCGCGGTTTTTTTTCGTCGCAATGCAAGCGTTACTCGAATAAGCGCTCCGGCAACGGCAAGCCCGCGAGATCATCCGCGGTGAGC
>JAYUAH010000628.1:0-3480 GCA_043741415.1 Betaproteobacteria bacterium | reverse complement strand
GCGGTGTGGCTGTTTTGATGGATGGGTTCGTCGTTGGCGGCGTTTAATGTTTCGACGCAAGCGCGTTCAAATTGCGCCGGCGATTGGTAGCCCAAACTCAGTGCGTCCCTCGCGCAAGCAGCGACATGGCGCGAGCTTATTTGCCCCCACGTTCAATCTTGCGCGCCAAATCATTCATGAATGCCGACTGCTGCGCCACAAACTTTGCAAAATCCGCCGGTGTCGAGCCGACGGCTTCCAGCCCCTGCGCGTCGAACTGTTTTAATACCTCCGGCGCAGCAAGCGCCTTGACCGTTTCCGCGTGCAGTTTCGCGAGCATCGCCGGTGACGCGCCGGCCGGCAGCCACAGGCCGAACCAGTTAATCAACTCGTAACCCTTGAAGCCTGCTTCCTGCATGGTGGGAATATCGGGCATGCCCCGCCAGCGTTTAGCGCCGGTGAGCGCGAGCACGCGCAGCCTGCCGGTTTGCATCAACGGCAGGGCAATCTGCGTGCCGATGAACATCACGTCCATGCGCCCGGCGATGAGGTCGGTCATGCCTTCGGGCGTGCCTTTGTATTGCACGGCGACGATGTCCACGCCGGCCATCGATTTCAGTACTTCGGCGGGCACGTGGCTGGCGGTGCCGAGCCCGGCGGAGGCGTAGTTCAATTTGCCGGGCTGCCTTTTTGCCAGCGCGATCAGCTCCTGTATGGTTTTGGCCGGCGAGTTGACCGGCACCACCACGGCCTGACCGAAGTTCTGCGCAACCAGCGAGACGTGCGCAAAATCTTTCACCGGATCGAACGGCATATTCTTGTTGAAGGGCGGCGTATTCGTATGCGAGGCAGTGGTGAACAGCCACGTGTAGCCGTCCGGCGCCGCCTTGGCCACGGTCCCGGTGCCGACCACGCCGCCCGCGCCGGCACGGTTGTCGAGCACCAGTGGCTGGCCCAACTGCGCGCTGTAGAAAGGCAACAGCATGCGCATCACGAGATCGGGCGGTCCGCCAGCGGGTGACGGTACCACGACACGAAGCGGCTTGTGCGGGTAATCCTTCGGCAGCGGTTGCGCGTGCGCGGCGGTGGCAAGGGCCACGATGGTTAGGAAATAAGCACGATTTTTCATAGAGGCAACACGTATTTCATCGACAGTTGCCGCACTTCAGCCGGCGGTGGCCCCACATAATCCACACCCGCCACCGCGCCTAAAGTTGCTTGAGGAGCTTGTCATACTCGTCATGCGGACCCACCCAAAACCAGATCATGGTATCGGCATGCAGTACGCCTACAGCGCGCCAATCCAGATCAACGCGAGCCGAATAGATCGGCCTGCGATCGTGAACCTTCTTGAAGCGTAACGAGTGATGCGCGGGGTTTTCCAGCCACAGCAAGTAAGCGTCGCGAATTTTTCGCTGGGTTTGCGAGGACGCCTGTGAAAACAGCAGCCGAAACTTTTCAGTGGTTGTGGAGTTCACTTACGATGGAAACGGCTTGGTGCAGCCGGCGGCGTGCTCCGCAAGGGCTTCGTCAGCAAGACGTTCAAGAGTGTCTTGCGAACGCGCAAAGGTTTCCGTCCACTGCCGCTCAGAACTTATCTCGCGCAGCAAGATAGCTGCAAGCGCGTCCTGTTCGGGCGGCGGAAGTTTCGACACCTCTGTCAGGGCTGCCTCAAGTAGCTGGGTCATGACTATATCCTTTAATCTGCTAAACGCATTCTACGCCACATGCCCGCGCGTGACTGCAAGCCGCAAATCAACCGTTCTCCGGCTCCAACCCCCGAGCCTTAAACGCTCGTGACGCGTCTGGCGAACGAAAAAAATCCAGCACCGCTTGCGCCAACGCACGCTGCGGTGATTTCACAAAAACCCCGCCCGCGGTTACTGAAATACTCTGAATCTCCGCTGGAATCGGCCCCACATAATCCACCCCCGCCACCGCGAGAATTTCCGGCACTTGCTGCACCGCCAATTCCGCGCTGCCGTTCACCACCAGCTCAGCAACGAGCCCGCCGGGCTGCGTTTTGGCTTTAGCCTTGATCGCATCGGCGATGCCGAGTTTTTCGATCAGGCCGGCGAAGTAAATGCCGCTGGCGCCGTCGGTGGTGTAGGCCACCGATTTCGCATTGAGCAACGCGCGCTTGAACGCATCGACGCTGGATAAATCCGGCTTGGGTGCGCCTTTCAACACGCCGATGCCGATGCCGTTGCGCGTGAGCACGTGCACGCTGTCGCCGATGACATAACCGTCTTTTACCAACTGATCCATCACGCCCTTGCCGAGGATGAGCAGGTCTACCGTCATGCCGGCTTTGATTTCGCGCAGCAGCACTTGCGCCGGCTCGAAGTGAAGTTCAATTGTGCAGTCGTGCGCGCGCTCGAATTGCGGCATCAGTTCGCGGAATGATGAAGACATGCCGTTGCCGGAACACACTTTGAGCATCGTGGTCATGAAAGCCTCATTTCTTTAAAAACTTCGCTTGCAATGCGAAAACTGTCTTCGGCCGCGGCTACGCCGCAGTAGACAGCCGTTTGCAGCAGCACTTCGCCGCGCACTTGCTGACCTCGCGCGCGGGTTGCGTCATCGAGTAAGGATTCGTTCATGGCGTCGGCTTTATTTCGCGGCGGCATCGAGCGTCGCAAACACTTCGCGCATGCAGCGAAACGCTTCCACCGCCGCCGGCGCGCCGCAATACACATTGGCCTGCAACAGCGTTTCCATGATTTCTTCACGCGTCACACCATTGCTCAGCGCGGCGCGCATATGTGTCTTCAATTCGTTGGGGCGGTTCAACGCGATGAGCATGCCGATGGTGAGCAGGCAACGCACGCGCGTTTCCAAACCGGGGCGTGCCCACACCGCCCCCCACACATATTCGTTGACCACCTCCTGAAACGGCGCAGTGAATTTGTCGACGCTTTGGTAAGTCTGTGCGACCTGCGCGTCGCCCAATACTTTTTTGCGCATGGCGAGGCCGCGTGCGTGCAGTTCGATGGTCATGGTTTACTCCTAAATAGATATTAAATAATTGTTTAAAATCAAATACTTACGTATTATCGACAGCGATGCGCTTGCTGAGATGGGTGAACTGCAAGACGTAACTTTCACGCGCTATCGACGCTGCGCTGCCATGCGTCACGAGTTGCGCGTCAGACAGCAGTGCGTCGGCCGCATGGATCACCGCTGTCGCGGAAATACCTTCGAGCATGACTACCCAATTGGGATAATCCGTCGGGCGACCCTGGCGTTCGACCGGTTTCATGTCGCTTGCCTGCCGATCCGCGACGATGAAATGTGCGCCGGTGATATCGTAGCGCTGCGCGCATGCGGGCAGTGCGTGTTCGAACAGGAAGCGTTCCAGTTCGGTTTCGCGCGCGGCTTGCGGATCAAAGCGCAGCGTCAGCGCCGCACCGCCCATGCCCTCGCCGAACGAGGCGCGCACGTGCGACAGCCCGCGGATGCTGTCGCGTACCACCGGTGTGGTCTTCAGGGTAAGCGGAC
>JAYUAH010000627.1:0-3481 GCA_043741415.1 Betaproteobacteria bacterium | reverse complement strand
TGCCAGCAATCGCCTGCGCCCAAGCCGACCTAATCCTCTACAACGGCAAAATCGTCACCGTAGACGACCGCTTCACCATCGCGCAAGCCATTGCCATCAAAGGCGAACGCATCATCGGCGTGGGCAGCAATGCGGCCATGCTCAAACTCGCCGACGCCAACACCAAGAAAATAGATATCAAAGGCCGCACCGTCATCCCCGGCCTCATCGATAACCATGCGCACATTGCGCGCGGCTCGCAGCATTGGGGCATCGAGGTGCGCTGGGATGGCATCACTTCGCGCAAACAGGCGCTGGCCAAGCTGGGCGAACGCGTGCGCGGGGCGCGCGTCGGCGAGTGGATCGTGGTGTTCGGCGGTTGGTCGTATGACCAGTTTACCGATAGCCAGGCGCCGTTCACCCGCGCTGAACTCGACGCCATCGCGCCCAACAACCCGATCGCGCTGCAATTCATTTATGTGAATGGCGTGGTCAACAGCCGTGCGTTGGATGAATTGAGCTTGCGCGATGCCAACGCAAAAATCCCCGGCAGCACCATCGAGCGCGACGCTCAGGGTTTGTCCACGGGCATCCTTGAAGGAGGCGGTGTATCGAGTTTTTTCCGCAACAAAATTCCGATGGGCACGGCTGAAACGCAGGTCGAGAGCGTGCGCATGCATGTGCGCGATCTGAACGCCATGGGCCTCACCACTTCGGTGGATTGGGGCGGCTACGGTTTCACCGAGGATTGGTATGAACCGTTCCGCACGCTGCATCGCGACAAGGCGCTGACCCTGCGCGTGTTTCACGGCACTTGGTACAACACCAGCACCGCAGCCGATACCGACAAAGCGGTTGCGAGCATACGTGAGCTGAAGGCGTTTCAGGGCGATGACATGATGGATCGTATCGGCTACGGCGAAACCGTGCTGCTACCGCTGCACGACAATCCGTCGAGTCGCGATACGAAAATCTCGCCGGAAAATCTGCTGCTGTGGCGGCGCATTGTGCAGGCGGTGGCGGAGCGTGGCATGCATCTTTCGGTGCATGCGAATCAGCGCGCGTCGCTCGATGCGTTTCTGACGCAAATCGAAGAAATCAATCGCGACAAGCCGATGCGCGGCCTCCGATGGTCGTTCGCGCATGTGCGCCAACTGAGCGTCAACGACATGGAGCGCATGCGCAAGCTCGGCATGGCGGCGTTGGTGCACAGTCAGGCGACGATCTCCGGCGCGATTTTGCAACGCGTGCACGGTGACGCCGCACTCGATCAGCCGCCGGTGCGCACGGTGCAGGAGAGCGGCATCTCATGGGGGCTGGGTTCGGATTCCAACGGTGCTGCGCCCTCCAATCCGTTTTATACGCTGTGGTGGGCGGTCACCGGCAAAATGCTCGGCGGCAAGCCGGCGCTGCGCCAAACCATCACCCGCGAGCAAGCATTGATTGCACACACGCGCAACAATGCCTACTTTGTGTTTCGCGAAAATGAATTGGGCACGCTGCAAAAGGGCAAATACGCAGACCTGCTGGTGCTGGACCGCGATTACCTGACCGTGCCTGCCGATCAAATCAAAGACCTACAGCCGCTGATCACCATGGTCGGTGGAAAAATCGTTTACGAAGCGAAGAGACCGTAATGAACATTATCATGCCGCAGCTCGGTGAAACCGTCACCGAGGGCACTGTGACCAAGTGGTACAAAAAAGTCGGCGATACCATCAAAGTCGATGAAACCCTATTCGATGTGGAGACCGACAAGGTCAGCACCGAGATACCGTCGCCGGTGGCTGGCGTGGTCAGTCAAATTCTGGTTGAAGAGGGTGTGGCGGCGAAAGTCGGTGTGACGCTGGCGGTGATTGAGCAAAGCGTTGGTGCAGCGAAGCCCATTGAGATTGCGATTGCGGTCGCCGCAGCGGCAACGCCCGCGCACACGCCGGTGTCTGACGTTGCGCGCGCAGAAAACCTGCGCCCGCGTGTCGACGCGACGGAGCGGCTGTCACCCGTGGTTCGTCGATTGGTGGCTGAACGCAATCTGGATGTGACCCAAATCAACGGTACCGGTCGTGATGGCCGTATCACACGCGATGACGTGCTTGTGTTTATCGCGAGCGGTGTTGACGTGAAGCCGGTGATGCCTGTTGCCAGCGCGCCCAGCGCACCGATTGCACCCTTGCGGCCCGCGGTTCAAGTGAGCGCCCCACAGCCGATGGCAGCGGGCAGCGCGCTGCCGCTCAATGCGGTGCGTAAACGCGTCGCTGAACAGATGACGAAATCGTGGACCACGGCGCCGCACGTGTTGCAGGTGGTGGAAGCGGATTTTTCCCGCGTCGAGCAGGCACGCCGCGAGCATGGCGATGCGTGGAAAGCGCACGAAGGTTTTCTGCTCACTTACCTGCCGTTTGTGACGCGGGCGATTTCGATTGCGCTCGCCAAATACCCGCGCCTGAACGCGACCTACAGCAACGAAGGCCTGACTCTCGCCAAACGCATCAACATCGGCATCGCTGTCGATCTAAATTTCGAGGGGCTGATGGTACCGGTAATCAAAGACGTGCCGAATAAATCGTTGCCGCAAATCGCGCGTGATATCAACGATCTGGCGACGCGGGCGCGGGCGGGCAAACTCAAGCCCGACGATCTGACCGAAGGCACCTACACCATCAGCAATAACGGCTCGTTCGGCACGGTGATTACCGCGCCGATCATCAATGTGCCGCAGGTGGCGATCATCTCCACCGACGCGGTGCGTAAAAAGCCAGTGGTGGTGGAGACGCCCGAGGGCGACACTATTGCGATTCGTCCGGTGGGCGTGCTGGCGCAGACCTTCGATCATCGCGCGGTGGATGGCGCGTACTCGGCGGCGTTCTTGCGCGAAGTGAAAACCATTATTGAAACGCGGCACTGGACGCAGGATTTGCAGGCTTGAATTTACGAACAACACAGAAAGCATAATCATGACGAATTTAAAACAACACAAACTGGGCTGGATCGGCATCGGCCGCATGGGCTACGCGATGGCGGAGCGGCTGGCGAAAGCGGGCTGCGATATTTCGGTGTGGAATCGTACTAAATCCAAAGCCGAACCGCTGGCGAAATCCGGCGCGAAAGTGGTGGATAACCTCAGCGATCTCGCGGCTTGCGACATCGTGTTCACCATGGTGTCTACCGGCAAGGACGTGAAGGAAGTGTTGTTCGGGCCGAACGGGGTGATGTCCAAGGGCGGCGCGCCGAAAATCGTGGTGGACAGCACCTCGATCTCGCTGGAAGAATCGGCGGAGATCCGCAAATCATTGGCTGACAAAGGCGTGAACATGCTCGCCTCGCCCGTATCGGGTAATGCCAAGGTCATCAAGGCGGGCAAGCTGACGGTGGTGGCGTCGGGGCCCAAAGATGCGTTTGATGCGGTCGCACCTTACCTGGAAGCCATCGGTCGCGGCGTGTCGTATGTGGGCGAAGGCGAGTTGTCGCGCATCGCTAAAATCTGCCACAACGTGATGCTCGG
>JAYUAH010000626.1:0-8142 GCA_043741415.1 Betaproteobacteria bacterium | reverse complement strand
CGTCGATGTCGAGCGCAAAGCCGCTGATGTGTTGGCCGTCAAGCAAAGGAAACTGCAACTCGCCTTCGAGCACACGCCGATTCGGATTAAAGAAGGTCATCTCCACCGAGGTCAGCGCACGGCTGCCGCTGATCTCGGTGTCGATGCGTATGGCTTGCAGTACCACTGGTGTTTCCGCGCTTTGCGCCACGTTGAGTTGTGGTGGCGTGATCACGGACCGTAAATCCTGCGCCGCTACGCCGTGTACCAAATTGAACGCGCAGCCGGCGACTGCCGCGGTGCGCATGTTTAACAGAAAGTGCCGTCGATCCATCGTCGTCTCCAAGAGTGTGCCGCGGTGTAAACGTAGCGCTTATGCAAATGGGGTGAACGTTGGGCACTTAATTCGTAAGTATTTGATTTTATTGATTTTTTTATCTATCTGCTACGCGACTTGCAACTCGCGCTAACACCACCCATCATGCGGCAAACTATTTTCAAAATCAGGGAGACACCATGAAGCGCATGCACAGTCTGGCGGGCATCGCCATCATTTCCGCAGCAGCAGTCAGCGCATTCATCGGTTGCGCGCAGCAGCCCACGCAAAGCAATAGCCCAAGCAGTGCGAGTGCAATGCCGCGTTATCAGGTCGATCCGTTATGGATGAAGCCGATGCCGGACAATTGGATCTTTGGGCAGGTATCGAGCGTCGCCGTGGACGAGCGCGATCACGTGTGGGTGCTGCATCGGCCGCGCACGCTGCACGCTGACGAAAAAGGCCGCGATCAAAATCCGCCGACCAATCGCTGCTGCGTCTCGGCGCCGCCGGTGATCGAGTACGACCGCGACGGTAAGGTAGTGCGCGGCTGGGGCGGACCCGCGAAAAACAATGAAGGTTACGACTGGCCCGCGCAGGAGCACGGCATCCACGTCGATAGTCAGCGCAACGTGTGGATTTCCGGCAACGACAATGCCGATCACCATCTGCTTAAGTTCACGCGCGAGGGTAAGTTTATCCTGCAAATCGGAAAGCCCGGTAAATCCGAAGGCAGCAACAGCCGCACGCAACTGGGTTCGCCCGCCGCCATTGAATCGGATGCGGCCGCGAATGAAATCTACGTGGGCGACGGCTACACCAACCATCGCGTGATCGTGTTCGACGCCACCACCGGCGCCTACAAACGTCACTGGGGCGCGTATGGCGCCGTGCCGGACGATGCCAAGCAGCCGCCCTACAAACCGGGTGCAACGCCATCCAAACAATTCGGCAACCCGCATTGCGTGCGCCGCGCGCGCGACGGCATCGTCTACGTGTGCGACCGTCCGAACAACCGCATCCAGGTGTTTGAAAGCAGCGGCAAATTCCTGCGCGAATTTTTCATCGAAGCGCAGACGCTCAGCGGCCCGCTGGCCGACATCGCCATCTCGCGCGACGCACAGCAGCGCTTTTTGATGGTCGCCGACGGCTCGAATTCTGAGGTGTACATCATGGCGCGCGAAGACGGCAAAAAACTCGGCGCCTTCGGTCGCCCCGGTCGCCAGCCCGGCGAGTTCCGCAACATTCACAACATTGCGATTGATTCGAAGGGCAATCTGTATACAGCGGAGGCGGGGTTCGGGCGGCGGGTGCAGCGGTTTGTGTTGCAGTAGTTTCCCGCTAGCGGCGACTCGATTACGACCATCGGAATTTTATAAATTATTGATTTTATTCAATTTTTTGTAAACTCGCGTACCATGTGCTGCTGGCGCCGGCTGACGGCGATGCGTTCGTCGCTGCCGTTGAGCAGTACTTCCCAGTGGCTCTCGCCACTGTCGCCATTGGCGGCGAATGCGCGCTCAAAGCCGCGTATCGCCGCGCGTGCCACCAGGCAACTGCGATGCACGCGCACAAATTGCGCATGAAATTCTTCTTCGAGGCGCGTCAGTGATTCTTCCACCAGATGCTCGCGTTCGCGCGTGCGCACGGTCACATACTTGAGTTCGGCGCGCAAATAAATAATCGAGCCCACCGGTATCAGATGCACCTTGCCGCGCTCGCTGGCCGACAGCGCCGTGCGCGGCGCGTGACGCATTTGCGCCAACGCCTCGGCTTTGGGCGGCACCATGGTGCGAACCTTGGACAGCGCTTCGAGCAGGCGTGCCGCGCGTATCGGCTTCAACAGGTAATCGACCGCATGCACTTCAAATGCTTTGAGTGCGTAGGCGTCGAATGCCGTGGTAAATATTACCGCCGGCGGATGCTCGAAATTCCGCAAATGCTGCGCGGTCTCGATGCCGTCCATGCCCGGCATGCGTATGTCCAGCAACATCACGTCGGTGGGCTTTGCCGACACCAGCGCCAGCGCATCGGCGCCGCTGTCGGCTTCGCCCACAATTTCCAGCGGCTGCTGCTCGGCGCAATCCGCGAGCAAATCGCGCAGGCGGCTGCGCGCCGGCGCTTCGTCATCCACGATGGCCACTCTCAGTAACGCCGGCTGCGTCATGCGGGCTTCTCGCGGCGCTCACGTCTGTAAGGCAACACAATGTGCACCTGATACGCGTCGTCCGTCACACGCGAGGTGAGGCTCGCCTCGGCGTCAAAGTGCAGTTGCAGGCGCTCGCGGATATTGCCCAGCGCCATTTTGTTGCCGGCGTGATGGTTGCCGGTGAGCGCATACGGATTACGCAGCACCGCGTGCACCTCGTCGCGGCTAACGTAAATGTTGATACTGACCACACCCGGCTCGGTGCGCGGCTCGATGCCATGATAAACGGCGTTTTCCAGTAGCGGCTGCAACACCAGCGGCGGAATCAGCGCGTCGGCCGGCATTTTGTCGATGTGCCATTCAATCTGCAAACGGTCCCCCAGGCGCAATTGTTCCAGGTTCAGATACTGCCGGCACAAATCAACCTCGCGCTTGAGCGACGTCAGCTCGCGGTTATCCGCCATCAGCACGCGAAATAATTCTGCCATGTCTTCGAGCGCCGTTTCGGCGCGTTTGGGATCCTGGCGTATCAACGACAGCACCGCGTTGATGCTGTTGAACAAAAAATGCGGCCTGATGCGCGCCTGCAACGCCTGCAAGCGCGCCTCGGACAACGCGGGCGACAGCGCGCGGCCGCGCAAATCGAAATAACACAGCAGCATCATCGTCACCAGCCCTACCAGCAACCAGTAGCGCGCGATGCCCGACATCTCCATCGGCAAATAGGCCCGTGTGCCGTAATACAACAGTGTGGTTAACGCCAGCGTCAGCACGATCACGGCAATGGCGGCACTGGCAAACGTCAAGCGCGCCAGCAGGTCATTCAACAGATACAGCATCACCAGCGTCAGGATCAGCAGAGGCTCGACCAGCGCGGCCGCTTCCATAAGCTGCGTGCCCAGCCCTGTGAGCGTGGTGGTTTTGAACAGTACCGCCAGCAGCGCCACCACGTGCACGCTCAGCAATATGCGCAGCACGATACCCAGGTTGCGAAAATTCGGCAGCGTACCGCCACGCGTACCGTACGTACCATAGGTACTATAGGCATTCTGCGTCGCGCTGTGACGTTTTACGACCGGATCACGGTCGGGGCAGGCGATTTGATTTATACTGCGAGGCATATTTGCATCATACTATCAGCGTCATGGCCGCGCCGCGCAACTCCATCAATCCCCCTAAAGCCCCGCCTCCCGCAAGCAAACCCTGGTCCGGCCGCTTCAGCGAGCCAGTGTCTGATCTGGTGAAGCGCTTCACGGCGTCGGTAGGTTTTGATCACCGGCTGGCCGAATTCGACATCGACGGTTCGATTGCGCACGCACGCATGCTGCATGCGGTGAACATTATCGCCGCCGAGGATCTGGCCGCCATCGAAAGCGGGCTGGCGCAAATACGCGGTGAAATCCGCGCCGGCACTTTTAACTGGTCACTCGATCTCGAAGACGTGCACCTGAATATCGAACGGCGCCTGACCGATCTGGTGGGCGACGCGGGCAAGCGCCTGCACACCGCGCGCTCGCGCAATGATCAAGTGGCCACCGATATCCGGCTGTATGTTCGCGCGGCCATCGATCACCTCATCGATCAGATTCGCGCGCTGCAAAGCGCGCTGCTCGATCTGGCCGAGCATCATGCCGACACGGTGATGCCGGGGTTTACGCATTTGCAAGTGGCGCAGCCGGTTACGTTTGGCCACCACCTGCTCGCCTATTACGAGATGCTGTCGCGCGACGCGGCGCGCTACGCCGATTGCCGCAAGCGCGTGAACCGGCTGCCGTTGGGAGCGGCCGCACTCGCCGGCACCTCGTATCCAATCGACCGACAAATGGTGGCCAAGGCGCTCGAATTCGACGGCGTGTGCGAAAACTCACTCGACGCAGTGTCGGATCGCGATTTCGCGATTGAGTTTTGCGCCTGCGCCGCGCTGACCATGACGCACCTGTCGCGCTTTAGCGAAGAACTGATTTTGTGGATGAGCCCGCGTTACGGTTTCATCGACATCGCCGACCGCTTTTGCACCGGTTCGTCGATCATGCCGCAAAAGAAAAATCCGGATGTTGCGGAACTGGTGCGCGGCAAAACCGGGCGCGTCAACGGTCATTTAGTTGCGCTGCTCACCCTGATGAAAGGCCAGCCGCTCGCCTACAACAAAGACAATCAGGAAGACAAAGAACCGTTGTTCGACACCATCGACACCGTGAGCCAGAGCCTCGCGGTGTATACCGAAATGGTGCCGGGCATCAGCGTGAATAAAGACGCCATGCGCGCCGCGGCGACGCAAGGTTTTGCCACCGCTACTGATCTCGCGGATTACCTGGTGCGCAAAGGCATGCCGTTTCGCGCTGCCCACGAAGCCGTGGCACAGGCCGTGCGCTTTTGTGAAACGCGGCGCTGCGATCTTGCCGATTTGAACCTGCAGGAACTGCAACAGTTTTCAAGACTGATCGGCGACGACGTCTACGCCGCGCTTACGCTCGAAGGATCACTCAATGCGCGCTCACACATCGGCGGCACCGCGCCGGCGCGCGTGAGATCCGCGATTGCGAAGGCGCGTAAGGCACTAAAGTAAGCACTCATGTGAGCGCTGAAGTAAACGCCGAAAAGCGTTAATAGTAGCGGCCGCGGCGCGGGATGCTGGTTGAATCCTGGTATTGCAAGGCTGCGGGGTTATTGCAATCGGTGCCGCGCTGGCGTTCGCACTCCGTCTTAAGCGTTGCGCTGCGCTGATCGCGCGCCGTCGAGCGGCTTTGCGTTGCCATGGCGTAACGATCATAGCCCGACTGCCCGGCGTAGTACCGCGGATCGTCGTACGGCGAATTGCTGTTCACATACCCGCCGCGGCCACGGTGCGCGGGTGCAATGTCGACTTTAGTTGCCGCCTTGCCATCCACGGGTGGCGTCTGCGAATAAGTCACTTTGCCTGCGGCGTCTACGTGCCGGTACGCGTTGCGTTCCTGGGCGCCGGCTTGCGAGCCGGCCAACAACAGCAGCAGCACGGTGAGCGCGGCAATACCGGTTCTGGCACTGGTCTTCATATCGATCTCAGCATGACAGGCTTCTGCCGTAGCGCTCGCGCTCAATGCGGCACAGTTCGGCGCGATCGCGCGCCAACTGCTGGCGCGCCGCAGCGGCGGCTTGCGCTTCTTCGGCGCGCTTGCGGTATTCGTCGTTTTGCACTTGCGTGCGATTCGACGACGAATACGTGCGATTGTTGTACTCGCTGTTACTCACGTCGCGCTGGACGCGATTGATATCGGCATCGCGTTCGCGACGCGCGCGGGCAGCCTCCATACGCTCGGCGCGCTCACGCTCGCTTTCGCGCTGCATGGCCAGACGTTCGGTTTCGGCTTCGGCGCGGGTCTTTTCTTCGGCTTCGCGCGCTTTGGCGACGGCGACAGCGCGCTCGGCATCGATCCGTGCCTGTTCGCGCTCATGCTTGAAATAAAAGCCGGCGATCGCCAACACAATAACGCCGGTGATGATCATCTTCGGCAGCGTCCAGAACGAATCAACAACGGTTGCCAGTCGCGGCGCGGTGAATGTGCGCAGATGCAGCTTGCGGTCGTATTGCGCACGGCTATCGGCGTTCGCCAGCGTCAAATAGGCCTGGCGGATGGCGTCATGCTGTAGGCGCGCCGCGGCATTGTCTGCGTTGCCCGTTTTAGCCGGATCAAACATGGCGGCCAGCCGCTCGTACGCCGCTTGTATCGTCTCGGACGATGCGGTGTCGCTGACTTCCAGTATGTCGTAGAACGTTCGTTCAGCCATCTGTTGATCCACTCCTCAAAACGTCGTGTCGCTGCCTTACGCGACGTCGCCTACCAATTTACCAGAGCCTGCTTTTCTCGCAAGCAAGTTATTGTTTTATTGTGATTTTTTTACGCCCCGCGTGTGCATTTCACACGAATTTGCTGCGAGTACACAAAAAAACCGGCGCCTGTCGCCAGAGGCCGGTTATTCGCCGGTTTTACGCAGTCCGTAGCTTAGCGAAATTCCTTGGCACTGAACTTGCGATACTTCTGCAGCAGACGCTTCGGTTGCTTGAACGCATCGCGGCGGAACGGGTCGCCGAGCTCCTGCGTGAGCATCATGTTAATCACCGTCGGCTTGTTCGACTTGACCGCGCCGCGCAAGGCATCGCCGATTTCGTCGACGTGTTCCACCGTCAAACCGTGCGCGCCCATGGCTTCGGCAACGTCGGCGAAGTTCGGGTTTTTCAGGTTGGTGCCGAGGAAACGCTTTTCGAAATAATCGACCTGATTCTTTTTCTCCGCGCCCCACTGGCCGTTGTTGAACACTACGGCAATGGCGGGAATGTTTTCGCGCACGCAGGTGAGCACTTCATTCAGGCTCATGCCCCAGGCGCCGTCGCCGACGTAGGCAATCGCCGGACGATCCGGGCGCCCGACTTTGGCGCCGATGGCCGCGGGAAACGCATAGCCGCAGTTGCCAAAACTCATTGCTGCCAGAAACGACGGCGCGGTCTCAAACGGCAAGTAGCTGTTGGCGACCGAGCACACGTTGCCGATGTCGGTGGAGACCATGGCGTTTTTGGGCATCGCGCGGGCCAGCGCGGCCAGCGCCTGACGCGGGCCGATGCGGCCTTTTTCATTGGGCGAGGGCCACTTGGCGATCTCTTCGGTCCAGGCGGCTTTTTCGATTTTGACTTCCGCCAACCGCGTTTTGTTGGGCGTGAGTTTAGTCTGCGCTTTCAAACGCTCCAGCAGCGCAATCGCGGCTTGACGCGCATCACCGACGATGCCGATGGACACGCGCTTCACCAGGTTGATCATGCGCGGATCGCAATCGACTTGAATAATTTTCGCGTCTTTCGGCCAGTAATCGAGGCCGTGCTGCGGCAAGGTGCCGAAGGGGCCGAGACGCGAGCCGAGGGCCAGCACCACATCGGCGCGCGCGATAATTTTCATCGCCGCCTTGGAGCCTTGATAGCCCAACGGCCCGCAGCATAGCGGGTGGCTGGCCGGGAACGAATCATTGTGCAGATACGAATTCACCACCGGCGCGGTCAGGTACTCGGCCAGCGCCTGGCATTCCTTGATGCCGTTGCCCATGATCACGCCGCCGCCCGACAGAATGACAGGGAACTTGGCTTTCGCGAGCAAGCGTGCAGCGGCGTCGAGTGACTCGGGGCCGCCGGCCGAACGTTCGATGCGCTGCGGTTGCGGAATTTCGAAATCGCCTTCGCCGTAGAAATAATCGCGCGGAATATTCACTTGCACCGGGCCGCGCTCGGCCATGGCGTAATCAAACGCACGGCTGGTCAACTCGGCAATGCGCATCGGTGAATTCACGTGCACTTGCCACTTGGTGATTTTCGAGAATATCGGCATTTGCTCGGTTTCCTGAAAACCGCCGAGGCCCATGCTTAGGCTGCCCGATTCCGGCGTGATCGCCACCACCGGTGAATGCGCCCAGTACGCGGCCGCGATGCCCGTCACAAAGTTAGTGATGCCGGGGCCGTTTTGCGCAATGCACACGCCGTGCTTGCCGGTGACGCGCGAATAACCGTCGGCCATGTGCGCGGCATTTTGCTCGTGCGCCACTGACAAGAAGCGGATGCCCGCGAGCGGAAACAAATCATGCGCATCCATGTACGCCGAGCCGACGATGCCGAAGGTGTCTTTCACGCCTTGCGCCACCAGCGTTTCGACGAAGGCTTCGCTCGGCGTCATGCGAATTT